>NZ_JBLWVF010000005.1:0-242443 GCF_048268605.1 Primorskyibacter flagellatus | reverse complement strand
TGTAGGTGGACAACCCCTCTGCCCTGAGTTCCTTCACCCTGTCGCGGTCAATGCTGGGCTTCCTGCCCTTGTAAACGCCCTTCGACTTGGCCTTGGCGATCCCCTCTGCCTGTCTCTTGCGGATGATGTTCCGCTCAAATTCAGCGAACGCGCCCATCATGTGGAGTTGCAGCTTGGCGAAGGCATCATCCTTGTCAGCAGAGAAGGTCAGCCCCTCAGTTAGGAAGCGGATGGTAGCGCCCTTGTCGTTGACAGTCTGGATTATGTCCTGAAGGTCCCTCAGGTCGCGGGCAAGGCGATCAATCGAATAGACGGCAACCGTGTCACCCTCTCGGATGTAGTCAAGCATGGCTTGCAGCGCTGGGCGGTCCTTGGCGCTCTTGCCTGACAGCTTCTCTTCAAACACCTTCTCGACCTGGCCGAGGTCCTGACGGTCCAAGTTCTGATCCACGCTGCTAACGCGACGATAACCTACCAAAGCCATAGTACCCTCCAATATGGTAACATTTGACTTTAGAGTAAGGTGATTCTGGTCACATTTGCAAGCATAAATACCCTAATATTACTGCTCCGACAGTAACAGCCATCAGTAACCTTACCGTCTACTCAAATGTTCGCTTTTGAGGCCGGTGCGGCGCTAGCTGGATCACAGGCGAACCGTGGGGGCTATCTGCAAAATATGAGCAAGAGGGAAAGCAACGGACAGCCAACCGCAGGAGAATGTCCACCCCCTTGATAGCATGACCTACCACAACGAGAGTTTGACTTTTTATCTTTTAACCACAAATACTTACAATATAATCCTCGCGGGAGGCTTGCCAGAATGAGATCAACACCCATTTCTATGTAACGCTCGCAAGAGTAGTACATTGCCGAAAGGCCACACCCCGCCTCCAACTGGACAGCGGGATTTTTTGTGTCAACTGCATGGGCGCATTTGCGCCAAGCTCTCTATGAAGAAGGTGTAGGTAGCCGATGCTCCAGTACTCACTGTTAGATATGTCTATTATTAATAATATATCCTTATTCCTCTACTACTCTGATGACCACATTCCGGAGGCTCTATTAAGCAGCTTTTTGAGGTATGCTCTATGACCGACAATGCAGCGTTTTTTTACATCCTAGTGGACGCCAACCCGAAACATGCGGCCACAAATGCCCTTGTCTGGGAGCTGCTAGAACACCTTCACAACCAAGGTGGCCTGATACTGAATCAGAGTCGAACGGGTAAACTCAATCTCAAGAGAGCCTGCCTGGCTGCGAACTTCCTCGCCACGGTTCAGCATATGCAGAAGAAAAGAAAGGAGAACTTTATCTTCAGGGCAAACCGGAACCACTGGCACAACCGCTCAAAGATCGGGACGCAGATTGTACTCAATTTTCGCAAGGCGCTTATAAATAGCAATATGATCGTTAAGGTGAGAAGTCATTTTAACGATGGCGCAGGGCGTGGGTTTGCAAGCAAGGCAGAACTTTTCGAAATCTCGGAGCATATTTGGGGAAAAGTTGGGGTTGCCGAGTTGTCGTTTAGGACCTGCGAGTATCTAAACCCTGTTAAAGCCACGGTTCACAAAAATAATGACACCGAAACGATAGTTGCCAATGAAAGCTCCAGCGTCTATCAGGATTTTGTCAAACTCAGAGATTGGCATGAAAATATGCCTTTAGTCACCCCTGAGGGCGCAGAAATTGGCTACGGGTCAAGGGATTTCAATCATGAAAATTTCGACGTTGGAGGGCGCTACCAGTGCGCTTACTCAAATGTACCGGCTGTAGATCGGGCCAATTACACCTTGAACGGCGAACCTATTGTCGAGGTTGATATCAGTGCCTGCAACCCAACGATCCTGACAGCAATGACAGGCAGGGTGCATTCAAGTTGGCTGGGTAGGGACATCACGGACCCTTACGAAACCCTTGTTACTGAAGATTTCACCCGCGAAGAAATAAAGAACGTAATCGTTCGATTGATTGGCGCAGGGAACGCAAAAAAACAGGCCGGATTTCCTGATTATCAGTTAGGTCTGGCGACTGCTACGTCACGCGACAAGAAGGGGAAACCAACCAAGTTTCGGGCAAACCAGAAATACAAAGATTTACTCCAGCATCTGCGGGAAATGTTGCCATGCCTAAACGACTTGAAGCGAAAAATTCTCGACAGCAACACGCTCAGCTTCCACGAAAGTGAGATAATGACTCGAGTTGCTGAAGGCCGCATGTACATGGGCCATCCAACTTACATCCTACATGACGGTATTCTTGTTCCTGAAAGCCATGCAGCCGGAGTAGCTGAGCATCTTCAGGTCGCCTTTGAGGGTTATTGCGATTCTATGGGTTGGCCTTTGATCATCAAGCCATCAGTTACACAGGAGCGCGCTAAGGTAAAATTAGCTGACAGGTTGCCCATGACAATCACTGATAGACGTTAAGTTCAGCGCAGCGAGTTCTGGCCTGCCTGCTTCAATTCTGAGTGGGCTAGAACGGCGAATTAGGGGTGTCTCAGGTCCTTTGGCTGGGCCACCCCACGCCCAGCGCCGAGAAGCGGCTTAAAGCGGCCTTTGAGGGCCTCTGCGTGGCATCCTGGGTCCGCACTTCCTACCTATGGCTGCCAGTGAATGGTGCTGAAGGTGCCTGAGAGGCGCTGTGCTGCCCGCTGAGTACCCGTATAGTGCTTTCGGCAGGGGGTAGTAGTCTTGAGCGATCACGGCCCTCAGCGGGCCTCTCTGCGGTTGTGGGCGAATTTTCTATACCGGTTCCCAATTTTCGGGTACTTTCCTGACTTGACCGCCATGGTCATACTCATAATATCGGTATTGCGACTCTAGATCAGTATACATCTTTTTCAGAAGTTGCTGTTTGGCTAGTTGACCCGCAAGGTAATGTTTCCTTGTGACCCCATGACCTGATTGGTTGTTAGCAACTGCAATGTCCTGCTCTGTGTATCCGATTAGGTTCATGTGTTCTGAGAATGTTCTCCTAAGATCGTGGAGCGTCCAGTCTCCTTTGAGGGGGTGTCGTGCTTTGAACTTATCGACGGCGGTTCTCAGGCTGGATTCTGTATAACCAAAAACTAATTTATTATCAGCTCTGCGATCCTCTAACAGCTCACCGATCAAGCCGACTATAGGTATGACGTGATCTTTTCGGTTTTTGGTATCGCGGATATATATCTGACCTTCCTTTACGTCTGCCCATGTCAACCGAAGAACTTCACTCTTACGCAAACCTGTAAGCATGAAAAATAGCAAAATATTCGCAACCCTAACCTTAAAGGTCGAGCGTACCTGCATAATGTCATAAATCTCTCTTCCAGACAGGAACCTATTGCGAGGCTGGGATTGGACCCGAAGATTCTTCTTGGTGAGGATGTCGCAAGGGTTTGGTGTTATGTCGTGGAAATTCAGAATGGCTGACAGGTTCCTAAAAGCCTTGTTGACGTATGCAGGACTCTTTTCTGCTAAAAGTTCCGAGTACCGGTCTTGAACCATCCTCTTGCTTAGTTGGCGGGTGGGGAGGCTCTTCCAGTCGGAGAAACAATTGCTGAAGGTTTTATTGTAGTCATTCAGCGTGCTAGCTTTCAAGCTGTGCTGCTTGATGTTGGTATATGCCTGCAACGCGCCCAAGAGTGTCTCTGGAAGGGGGTCTTCATCAACTTGGGCATGTCTAGGGTCAAAACCTTGAGAGGCTTGCAGGAGTATTCTCTTGGCCTCCTGACGTGCGTCTACCAGTGGCACAAGGTCAACGTCACCTATCCTGATACGCTTTGCGCTTGCTTGCCCTTTTATTCGCTTTTCCACACAAAAGGTAGCTTTACCCTTTGCGGAGACTTCGATAAGAAACCCACGAGTATCGGTGTCGCGGATGAACTTTCGTTTACCTGTGGCTTCGATGCTCGCTAGGGTTCGTTGGGTTATCTTTGTAGGCATCTAATCCCCTGAGTGTAGTTGGTAGACGTTTGGTAGACGTTATGATGTTACTAACGGGGTGCCTTGAAGGCAAGTAGACGAAAAAAACCTAGTATTTTCAGTGTGCCCAAGTGGCGGAATGGTAGACGCAGGGGATTCAAAATCCCCCGCCTTAACGGGCGTGCCGGTTCGAGTCCGGCCTTGGGTACCACCTTGTTTTGCAGGGTCTCCGTTGGATATTCGAAGATCGGCGTGACGCGCCGGTGTTTTCGCAAGAATCATCCCGATATGTTGAGTGGACGGCCGTATTACCGCGCAAGGCTCGCTCAATAGTGGCCCTTGACCGTAGAATGGTGCCGCTTCGTTCCCGGACGGAACCGGCTTGTGCCTTTTCGCGTTGGTTCATTCCGCAGCAGATGGTCCAAAGCAAATCCGACCCCACGTTACATCATGTCGGACGCCACGGTTCAGCCGGATATGGCTTGTTTCAGTTTGAAAAATTCTATCAAACCGCCGGAAACCCACCCCGACGGCGTTCGCCGGCCGGACTTCCAATTCAAAGGCGAGCGGCGGTACGACGCACAATGTCGATGCGCGCAGAATTCGGAGGATGGCTGCCGAGGAACCGGTTTCCCGGATCCGGGATTCGGGTGAAAAACGCAGCACCGCGTATGGCGTTGAACCCCGCACGGCTGGTGATGATCGTGCCCAACTCATCGGCCTCAAGCTCAAAATCCTTGGAATAGGTCCGTGCGCCCACGGCGGCACCAAACTCTTCGGCGCTGCGGATCCCGGCCGCATCAGCGCCCGACAGTGAGGCAAGCCCGGACAGGATCACGGCCCCCGCGATTGCGTTATTGCGGCTGCGGGCAAGGTGGCCGAGAATATGGTGCGACGCTTCATGGCCCATCACGAAGGCCAGTTCGTCGGCATTCTCGACACTTGCGATAAGCGCGAGATTGAAGGCCACAACCGGCCGGCCCGATCGGTCGAGGGTTTGAAACGCATTGGGTGGCTGACCGGGCCGGTCATCCACAACAATCAGGAAATCGCAATTCATCCCCGGCGCGCGACGGCGGCATTCCGATTCGGCGATAGGCTCCATAATGTTGACGACGCTGACAAATTGCTGGGCGGCGCGTTGCGCCCGAAGCCGTCTCGCGGCATCACTGGGCTGGGCGGCCTGCGCCGAGGTCTTTTGCGGCGGCGGGGCGGGTGTCTCGATCACTTCGCAGCCGGCAAAGAGAAGAAGAGCGATAGGAAGTAACCAGCGCATGCGATGTCCTGAACAGAATAGGGGGCCCGGAAGGCAACGGGGGTCAGTTTGACCCGGCCAAGGTGGCAATTCAAGGGGTAGGCCGATGTCAGGGGACAGGAGGCACTGCAAGAACGTCTAGCTTGCCAAAGCAGTGCTTGCACAGATGTCTCCCCCACCGATAGGCTGGTGCCATGTTCAGCATAGAGCACGAATTCGACGCGACCGTTGTGACCCTTGTGGACGAGGGCGAAACCCCCTTGCAGGAGGATGTGGTGGTCAACGGATTTGAGGAATGCATCACTGTTGAACAATACGATCCGCGCACGGACCGGGTGAACACGATTACGCTTTCGATTTCGCAGATGCGGGATCTCGCAGCGGCACTTTCGCTTCCCGAGGGCGTCTATTCGCGCAAGAAAACCTGAGCTTTTCTTTGCCATGGTGGGCGCATTATCCATCGGGCGCGCATAGGCCGGTGCCTGACCTAGCGGCACCTGCAACCTCAACACCTCATCTTGTAAAAAAGATCAGCCAAAGGGGCGATTGCATTTGAACCTGCCTAGAGTTTGACGGTTTCATGAGACGAAAGCCATGTGCCGGGGTTCGGCATTTGGTGCGACAAGTTCGAAAGGTATCGCATGTTTACAAGACGCAAAATGATTGGCGCACTGGGCGCGCTGGCTGCGCCGGCCTTTGTCGGGCCTGCTTTCGCAGCGCCCAGCGATTGGGAGGCTTGGGATGCGCAGGTGACGCCTGCGGGATTTGACTTGAGAACCAGCAATCCATGGGGATTGCACCCTCGGTTTCTGCCAACTTTGGTAAAGGCCAATCCGGATCTGGTGCCGGGGGACGTTCATGTCGATGCGGTCGCGCGCTACTTGTACCACATCCAGCAAGACGGCACGGCCATGCGCTACGGCGTGGCAATCGGGCGCGATAATCTGTACGAGCCGGGCGTTTACACGATCAAACGCAAGGCGAAGTGGCCCCGATGGACCCCCACCGCGACGATGATCAAACGCGAGCCTGAGAAATATGCGCACTGGGCAGGTGGTATGGCCCCCGGTCCGGCGAACGCGTTGGGATCACGGGCGCTGTATCTTTTTGTCGGCAATCGAGACACATATTTGCGTATTCATGGGACGCCTGCGCCGCGTTCTGTCGGAACGCGGGCCAGTTCAGGATGTGTGCGGATGGTGATGCCGCATATCAATGCGCTGTACGAGCAGGTGAATACCGGCGTCACCGCCTATCTGTACCCGACAGATGGCGGGACATTGTAACACGCTGAAACTTAGCTGACCGGGCCGGTGCAGATCGGGCTGCCATTGTCTGTGCGCACGGGCAGTTCGGTCGTCTCAACCGGCCCGCGATGCGTGTACCAATAGCACCCGTCCTCTTTCCGAAGCCTTGCCGTGGTCAGATCCTGATAGGATGCCGCGATTGAGGAGACCGATTCCGGTACGCTGACATAGTCCCCACGGCTTGCGCCGCCATCGGAAGGCACGGGTTCACAGGCGGACAGACCCAGCAGGAATAACGGCCCCACGAGAAAAGCCTTGGATTGAATCATTTTCGTACTCTCCGGTTTGATCGTCTTTGTAACACGCTTGCATTGCGCGACCAGAGCCGCAAGCCCGAGCGGTGGTTACGATGCAAATCATGGCAACGGTGCCGCAGCGATAATAAAGGGGATCGTTATTGGCAATGCCCCGCATCTACCGAGTTTTCAAACTTTTGAGGTGTGTGGGAGGTGGATCAGCGGTGCTGAACCAACAAAACCTAGCAGAGTTCCATACCCGAAAACGTTGCATTCTAAGCAAGAGCTCGCCTTATGCCGCCGCCGAGCTGGTCATCCATCGCTTGGTTGCCGCCAGCGCGTCACGTTGACAGATTTTGGCGGCCTAGGGTTGTGATCATCTGAAAATCGCACCTGCTCAGGGCCTTGCCCGCCTAAGCACGGCTCTGACCATCAAAATAAAACCGAATTCGCTGTAAGAGCCACACTACCGAAACGCGCTGACAGCATATTGCCGATTGGAGGCTCTGTCGTCTTGCGGGCCCATGACTCAGTTGCAGCCAAAAGGCCCGCCAACAGACATTATTCGATCACAGCACGAAGCCAACGATTGCCACTACAACGACTACAACACCGATGATGTAAAAAATATTATGCATTATCATTTCCTTCCGAGTTCGACGCGTCGGGCGCGCTCTGCAAGGCAACGGTCAAGTTGCGCGAAGGTTCCCGAAAAACTGCTGGCACCTTGAGGACAACCTGGAAACCGCCTTGCCGCCAGTCATGCAAGCCATGACCTTGCGGCTTGCCGGGAGAGGCAAGCCTTTCGTCAAGCCGTCGACA
Source organism: Primorskyibacter flagellatus (assembly GCF_048268605.1). Lineage (NCBI taxonomy): Bacteria > Pseudomonadati > Pseudomonadota > Alphaproteobacteria > Rhodobacterales > Roseobacteraceae > Primorskyibacter > Primorskyibacter flagellatus. Next base: position 234,918 of record NZ_JBLWVF010000005.1, on the reverse strand, counting down.
CACACATCAACATAAGAAGTTTGGAAAGACGCGTTCAACGATATTCCGGTTCACCAACTGCCGGGTCTAATTCTCAAACGCATGTTCCCGTGAGGGGCAGGGGCTTAGGGCTCTGAAACACCAGCGGGGGGACGGCGGTGCATAAGCAATAGCAGCAGCGGGATCATCCAGACCGCAATGGTGAAAAGGCCAAGCCCGGCGGCGATGGGGCGCTCGAAAAAAGCGATGAAGCTGCCGTCTGACTTTATCATCGACGTGACAAAGTTCTGCTCCAGCATCGGTCCCAGCACCAGTCCCAGGATTGCCGGGGCGATGGGGATGTCGTTTTCCTCCATCAAGAAACCGATGACGCCGAAGACAAGCATGATGCCGATGCCGAAAGCCGAGTTGTTGATGGCAAATGACCCGACCATGCAGAACATCAGGATGACCGGCATCAGCACCTTCTGAGGGATCGACAACACTTGCCGCGCGCCCTTTATCGCCAGCCAGCCCAGTGGCAGCATGATCAGATTGGCCAGCAGGAAAACGATGAACACCGCATAGATCATCTGCGGCTGCGTGATGAACACCATCGGACCGGGGTTGATCCCCTTGATGTAGAGCACGCCGATCACAATCGCAGTGATCGAGTCGCCGGGAATGCCAAAAACCAGCGCCGGAATCCACGCCCCCGACATCGCGGCGTTGTTCGAGGCCCCGGCCTCTACCAACCCCTCGACATGGCCTGTTCCGAATTTCTCGGGCGTTTTCGAGAATTTCTTCGAGATAGCAAACGAGATCCACGCGGCGATATCCGCCCCGGCACCGGGCAATGCGCCGATGGCGGTACCCATCGCGCTGCCGCGCAGGGCTTGCACCGGGTAGGTGACAAGGTTCTTCGCTTGCTGGCGGAAGATACCCTTGCCCGGTGTTGCGGGCGGACGCACCTCTTCACCACGCTTGATGAAGGTACGGATAACCTCGGACACGGCAAACAGACCGATCATCGCGGGGATGAATTGCACGCCCCCCATCAGCTCCACCGATCCCATTGTATAGCGAGGCGCACCTGCGGGGTTCTCCAGCCCGATGGTTGCCGCGAACAAGCCGATGAACAGAGCGACCAAACCCCGCGCCGGAGAGCCGGGAGAGATGAAAACTGCGCAGGACAGGCCCAGAACGACCAGCCAGAAATACTCGAAGGAGGAAAACTTCAGCGCGATCTCGGCCAGCACCGGCGAGGCGGTGATCAGCACCAGCGTCCCGAAGATGCCTCCGATCGACGAGAAGACAAGAGAGGCACCAAGCGCGGCCTCCGGGCGACCCTGTTTCGTCAGCGCATAGGCGTCCTGCACATAGGCCGCGCTGGCAGGCGTGCCGGGCATCCGCAACATCGTGCCGGGAATGTCGCCCGCAAAGATCGCCATCGCGGTGGCAGTCACGATGGTCGCAATGGCAGGTACCGGGTCCATGAAGAAAGTCACTGGCACCAGAAGCGCGGTGGCCATGGTTGCGGTCAGTCCGGGGATGGCACCCACGAACATGCCGAAGGCGGCCGAGCAGAGGATGACCAACAGCACATAGGGCTGAAAAACAAGTTGCGCGGCGTCGATCACCGTGGACATTGGGTATTCACCATAAAAAAGAAAGGAAATCGCTGCGCGGCAGTGGCACCAGCAACAGGCGGCCAAAACTTTGCTGGATGGCAATGGCGGCAACCAGCGCGATAATCACGGCGATCCACCAGCGAACCCGTAGGATGAGCATGCCGATTGTCATCACCGCGACGGCCGTGGGCAGGAAGCCCAGTACAGGAGACAGCGCGATATAGGCCACAATAAGGACCAGAACCGAGACCAGCCTGGCGATGGCCGCAGGGCTTTGGGTCCAGTCAGCCAGGTTCAGTCCGGGCAGGCGTTCGCCCTCCATAACCGCCTTTACGATCATGAAAAGTCCCGTCAAACCTGTCACCAGCGCGACCGCGCGTGGCATCGTCCCGGCACCGTAGGCTTGGCCGGGGATAGCCTGAAATTCGATTGCCGAGATATAGATCGCGATGCCGCCCAGAAGAGTCAGTAGTCCCAAGGTAAGGTCGGTGACGCGCATCCGTTATATCCTGTTTTCGTGTCTTTATCTGCTTGGTATCCCGCGATCAGCGGAATAGCGGAAAAGGGCCAGGTGGACATGACATACGCACCCGGCCCTGCCCGGAAGAAAGACCGTTATCGCTCGCCGCTATTCTGCGGCGAGTCCGGCCTGTTTCATAACCTCGCCAAAGGCGGCGTCGTCATTGGCCACGATCTCGGTCGCATCGTCACCCTTTGCCCAACGAAGGCCAAAGCCGCGGTCTGCCATGAAGGTCTGGTATGCGTCCGAATTATACGCAACCTCTACCGCGTCCATCAGCTTGGTCTTGACGTCATCGGGAAGCCCGTCCGGAGCGGCCACCGACCGCCAGACCGCAACCGTCCAGTCGGATCCGGTGGTTTCAGCCAATGTCGGCACATCCGGAAACGCGTCCTGTCGTTCTGCGGACATGGTTGCCAGCGCGACCACGCGGTTGGCGTCGATCATCGAGCGCCCTTCGGCCAGCGAGGAGGGAACAATATCCACGCCGCCCGCGACCATATCGGTCAGGCCCGGCGCGGCACCCTGACTGGGCACGAAGGTGACGTGATCGGGGGCCAGATCCTCGGAGAGCAGCCAGCCGGCAAGGCCGACATGCCAGATGCCACCCTGGCCGGTGCCGGAGGCCTTGTAGGTGCCCGCAGGTTCGCTCTTGATGCTTTCAAGCAGCGCCTCGACGCTGTCGAAGCCGGACTCAGCAGAGACCATGACGCCGCCGGGATCGGCGTTGACGATGGCCAGAATGTCGAAGTCTTCATAGGTCAGTTCGGTCAGGCCCTGCCAGTGCATCATGTCGATTTCGATGGTCATGATGCCGATCGTGTAGCCGTCTGGATCCGCGTTGGCGATCGCGCTGTGGCCGACCACGCCGGACCCACCGGTGCGGTTCACCACATTGACCGGCACGCCCAGTTCGCGTTGTATCTCGGCACCCAGAAGGCGACCCACGGCGTCGGTGCCGCCACCCGCACCCCAGGGCACGATCAGTTGAATTGGCCGTTCGGGATATTCCTGCGCCGAAACGGTGCCTGCCAGAATCAACAGGCCACCAAGGGCTGCTGCGGTTTTCACGAATTGCATGCGTATCCTCCTAGTTGTTTTTTTCGGTGCGTCACTTCTGACCGTGCCCGCCGCCGGTATTCATCGGCTGATACGGCGACCGAAGCCCTATGGGATCTGGTCACACGGCGACGCGTCACCGCTTCGGTGTGATTGCGTTGCGTTCAAGTGTGTTGGCTTGTTCAGTCACGCTCCTCCGGATTGACGCTATCCAGCGCTTTGATAACGTTCCAATGAATAAATTGGGCTCTGCGATCGCGAAACACGATCGCTCTGACAGGTCGTAGATACTTGAAACGGGATATCACCGCGCAACTGAAAATCCGGCACATGTCACTGATCGTGGCTTTGGCCGATCACGGAACAACGCATCGCGCAGCCGATGCAATGAACATGACGCAATCCACCGCGTCAAAAATGTTGCGCGACGTCGAAGATATCTTTGAAAGCAGCCTGTTCGAACGAAAGCCACGCGGTCTGATTCCGACACCGTTGGGGGAGTTCGTCATTGCCAATGTGCGGGCACAGCTTTCGCGACTCAGGCGGTTTTCAGACGAATTTCACGCCCGTCGCTCCGGAGGATACGGCACCCTGTCGATTGGGGCGATTACCGGGGCGGCCCCCGATCTGGTGGCCAGGGCCGTGGCCGAGATAAAGCGCAAGCGGCCGCAACTGATGGTCGAACTCCACGGCGAGACAAGCGACGGTATCCTCGACCAGCTTGAGGGCGGTCTCATCGACCTTGCCGTGGGACGGTTCAGTGATGAACGGCAAAGGAGCAAATTTACCTTCGAGCCACTTGCCGAGGAAAGGCTGGTGGTCGTCGCCCGGTCTGGGCATCCATTGGAAAGCGCAGGCGTCACGCGCCTTGCAGATCTCGCCAATTGCGCCTGGGCGCTTCAACCGGGCACAAACCCCTCGCGGCATGTACTGGATGCGGCCTTCGACCACGAACGCGTGCGACGGCCCACGAACACGATTGAATGCTCGTCGATCCTGTTGATTCTGAACCTTGTGCAGGTGTCGGACGCTCTGGCACTGCTGCCCGAAGCCGTGATCGAGGCCTATGAAAAGGCCGGGTTGTTCATCCGCTTGCCAATACGTCCCGAAATCAGACTTGCCGGGTTTGGGCTGGTGACTCGCCGGAAAGAGCCGCTGGGCGAGGCCGCGATAGAGTTTTGCGCCATCCTGCGCGCCCGTGCGCGTCGCCAAATACGGTCGTGAGGCACCGCACTGACCCTGTCTGTGATGCTATCGCAAGGCCCGCCGGAGTTTCGGGCGTGCATTAGGCCGTCGACCGTGCGTTGCGCTTTTTTCGGGCGACCAGCGCGCAGATTTTGTCAGGTCCCGCGGTTGCGGTTTTGCCGCCGGACCTGACCGCAGGGCAAAGAGGAACGGGTTGGCAACTACTCGGCCACGCAATCGGCGAAATAGTGGATGGTGCCGTCCTCGCCCATTTCCTGTACCAGCCCGTGGATGTCGGTCTCGAATCCTGGACAGGCGAGGGCAAATTCGCGGTTGAACTTGAGGTAGTCCACAATCTTGCGGTTGAATACCTCGCCGGGGATCAGAAGTGGAATGCCGGGCGGGTAGGGCGTGACGAGGCCGGTTGTGATGCGGCCTTCGAGATCATCTATCGGCACCCGCTGGGTGGTGCGGCGGGCGATATGTGAAAACGCCTCGGAGGGATTCATCGCCGGGGTCAGGTCGCTGAGATACATCTCGGTCGACAGGACGGCCACATCATTTTTGGCATAAAGTGTATGCACATGCTGGCACAGATCGCGCAGGCCCATACCTTCGTAGCGTGGCTGTTTGGCACAGAATTCCGGCATGGTACGCCACATCGGTGTGTTCTTGTCGAAGTCGTCCTTGAATTGCTGAAGCGCCGTCAAAAGCGTGTTCCAACGTCCCTTTGTGATGCCGATAGTGAACATGATGAAAAAGCTGTAAAGCCCTGTTTTTTCAACAACAACACCGTGCTCCGCTAAATATTTTGTCACGATGGACGCTGGGATACCTGTTTCCTCAAATCGGCCGTCCAGATTGAGACCGGGCGTGATGATCGTGGCCTTGATCGGGTCGAGCATGTTGAAGCCGCGGGCCATGTCGCCAAAGCCGTGCCAGGATTCCTCGCCATCGCTTTTGCGCATGCCGTCGGCATCGGTATTGCCCAGCACCCAGTCCTTGGTGCTGCCGATGCCTTCTTCCTCAAGAGAGTCCGGCCCCCAGACCTTGAACCACCAATCCGCGTCGCCGTATTCGTCATCGACCTTGCGCATGGCCCGGCGGAAATCGAGCGCTTCGTCGATGCTTTCCTCGACCAGTGCGGTGCCGCCCGGCGGTTCCATCATCGCGGCGGCCACGTCGCAGCTTGCGATGATGCTGTATTGCGGGCTGGTCGAACTGTGCATCAGGTAGGCTTCGTTGAACAGGTGACGGTCCAGCGGCGTGTTCTGGCTGTCCTGCACCAGTACATGGCTGGCCTGACTGATCCCGGCCAGCAGTTTATGGATTGATTGTGTAGCGTAAGTCACTGAGTGTATTGGTCTATCCCGCTTGCGACCCATGGCGTGGTAATTGCCGTAAAACGGGTGGAACGACGCATGCGGGAGCCATGCCTCGTCGAAATGCAGGTTCTCGACATAGCCGTCCAGCATGTCCTTGATGGTCTCGGTGTTGTATAACACGCCATCATAGGTCGATTGCGTCAGCGTCATGATGCGCGGCTTGACCGTGTCGGCATCGACATCTGCCAGCAGCGGGTTGGCGCGGATCTTGGCCTTGATCGTTTCGATCTCGAATTCGCTTTGCGGGATCGGGCCGATGATGCCGAAATGGTTGCGGGTGGGTTTCAGGAAGACCGGGATCGCGCCGGTCATGATGATCGAATGCAGGATCGATTTGTGGCAGTTGCGATCCACCACAACCACATCGCCGGGGGCCACGGTATGGTGCCAGACCATTTTGTTGGAGGTCGAGGTGCCGTTGGTCACGAAAAAGCAATGATCGGCGTTGAAGATCCGCGCGGCGTTGCGTTCGGACGCGCCAATTGCACCGTTGTGATCCAGCAGCTGACCCAGTTCCTCGACCGAGTTGCAGACATCGGCGCGCAGCATGTTTTCACCGTAGAACTGGTGATACATCTGCCCGATCGGGCTTTTCAGAAACGCCACGCCGCCGGAATGGCCGGGACAATGCCACGAATACGATCCGTCTTCGGCATAATCCAGAAGCTCGCGGAAGAACGGCGGCTGGATGCCTTCAAGATAGCTTTTCGCCTCGCGGATGATGTGGCGGGCGACAAATTCCGGCGTATCCTCGAACGCGTGAATAAAGCCATGCAGCTCTCGCAGAATGTCGTTGGGCAGGTGGCGGCTGGTCTTGGTTTCGCCGTAGACGTAGATCGGCACATCGGCATTTTTCCAGCGTACCTCTTCGATAAAGCTGCGCAGGTTGAGAACCGCCGGATCAAGGTCGGGGCCGGCGCTGAATTCCTCGTCGTCGATGGACAGCACGAAGGCACTGGCGCGCGATTGCTGCTGGGCGAATTTCGAAAGATCGCCGTAGCTGGTGACGCCCAGCACGTCAAAGCCTTCTTCCTTGATGGCGTCGGCCATCGCCCGGATGCCCAGACCCGAAGAGTTTTCGGAGTGAAAATCCTCGTCGATGATCACGATGGGGAAGCGAAACTTCATGGGACTCTCCTGATGGGCAGGTTGTTTCGAACCGCGATGCCGTATGCGCCGCAGGCTTGGGCGGTCGCGTTTGGCTCTGTTGTTTCTGTTGCTCTGCGCGGCGTCAAGGGCCGCAACGCGGTTGTCGGGGAAGAGCGCCGCAAAAGACGACACAGCCGCGTCATGGATGGGCTGGACGCCAGGGGTGAAAGCGCCGGTGAAATCTGCCTTGCGTCACCTAGCAGACCTGCGTCCAGCCGGTCTGACGTTCATTTTCGATAAGGTTGAGCAGGCTTCGGTCAGAGATCCGGCCCTGTACCACGGTGCGGCCAATGACCATCGACGGCGTGCCGATCAGGCCGAACAGCTCTGCCAGTGCCGCGCTTTGGTCCAGCGCGTGCTGCACATCCCCGCCATTCATGTCGTCAATCAGCCGGTCGGGATCAACGCCCATTTGGGCGGCGAGCTTGCGAAGATAACTTGGTGTCGGTTGAAACCGGGTGCCGAGCAAACGGTCGTGAAATTGCGTGTAGGCATCCTGCCGTCCGGCCGCCAGTGCCGCCTTCGCCGCGACAACAGAGGCATGCCCCAGCAGTGGCAATTCGTGCCAGCTGACACGGATACGCTGCGCCGGATCAGTGGCCAATTCTGCCAGATGCCGGGTTTGGATCCGGCAATAGGGGCAATAATAGTCCGAAAACGACGCGATGGCGACGATGTCATCGGTCTGTTGAATGCTGCCGTAAAGTGCCCTGCAGGGATTGGCGCGGACATCGGCCACCGAAACGCCGGGGCGCGGTTTTTCATCCGCATCCAGACCGATGAGAAAATTTCCCGCAGAAGAGACTTGCCCACCCGCGATCCTGCGAAACCCCTCCGGGTCACCCAGCGGTGAAAAGGCGGGTAATGGGGCGAAAATGTCTTTGACGGTTCGGATCGCAGGGCCAATGGACACGGCCGCGGCGGCTACGGCGCCGATGACAAGGGTGCGTCTTGTGGTCACTGCGGCCCTCCAATGCTTCTGCCTGCCAGATGGGCCTCGCGGAGGGCCGAAGGTCAACAGTGAGCGGGGGTCATTTCTTCGTGCGCATCCGTGTCGAATGGAAAAACCGGGTACCCCTCTTGACCTTACAGTCACTGGAACCCTTATCTGAGCTGTCTAGCGACAAACGGAGACCGTCATGAACGCGACATATCAGGCAACACTTTCAATTGAGGGCATGTCCTGTGCCTCCTGTGTGGGACGCGTCGACCGCGCGCTTGCGAACCTGTCCGGTGTGGAATCGGTGTCCGTGAACCTTGCCAACGAGACTGCGCGACTGGAACTTGATGCACCCGAGCGGTTGGCAGCGGTGGCAGCGGCGTTGGACGAATTGGGCTACCCCGCGCGCCGGGGCGAAGCGGTGCTGAGCATCGCGTCGATGTCCTGCGCGTCCTGCGTCGGACGGGTCGACAAGGCGCTGGCCGCCGCGCCGGGGGTGCTGGAGGTGAATGTGAACCTCGCCTCGGAAACCGCGCGCGTCACCTATCTGGAAGGCGCTGTCGAGCCGGCTGATCTGGTACGCACCGCGACCGAAGCGGGCTATCCCGCCCGGATCGCAGGTGCCAATGCGTCCCAGGACCAGACTGCGCGCAAAGAGGAAGAGGCGCGGGGCCTGGCCCGTCGCGTGACGCTGGCCGCCCTGCTTGCCCTTCCGGTGTTCATTCTGGAGATGGGCAGCCATATGATTCCCGGAATGCATGGGCTGATCGGCCGTACCATCGGTCATCAGGCCAGTTGGTTGATCCAGTTCGCGCTGACCAGTGCCGTTCTGATCGGGCCGGGGCGGCAGTTCTATCTCAAGGGCATTCCGGCGCTGCTGAAAGGCGCGCCTGACATGAACAGCCTTGTGGCCGTGGGGACCGGGGCGGCCTATGCCTATTCCGTCGTGGCCACCTTCCTGCCCGGGCTGCTGCCCGAGGCTGTGCGTGCCGTCTATTTCGAAGCCGCAGCGGTGATTGTCGTGCTGATTCTGATCGGGCGCTGGCTGGAGGCGCGCGCCAAGGGCCGGACCGGTGCCGCGATCCGCAAGCTTGTCGGCCTTCAACCCCGCACCGCGCGCGTGATGCGGGACGGCGAGGCGGTGGAGACCGACATCGACACGCTGCAAAGCGGCGATGTCATTGTGGTCCGCCCCGGCGAACGGATCGCCGTGGATGGCGAGGTGGTCGAGGGCAACAGCCATATCGACGAAAGCATGATTACCGGGGAACCTGCGCCGGTTGCCAAGGCGACGGGTGATCCCGTCACCGGCGGCACGGTCAATGGCGCGGGCAGTTTGCAGTTTCGCGCGACACGGGTTGGCGCAGATACAACGCTGGCGCAGATCATCCGCATGGTCGAGGAAGCCCAGGGTGCCAAACTGCCCATTCAGGGGCTGGTGGACCGGATCACCCTGTGGTTCGTGCCGGCCGTGATGGCGTTGGCGGCGCTGACCGTGCTGGTCTGGCTGGTGATTGGTCCTGATCCTGCCCTGACATTGGCCTTGGTGGCAGGGGTGTCGGTGTTGATCATCGCCTGTCCCTGTGCCATGGGGCTGGCCACGCCGACCTCCATCATGGTGGGCACAGGCCGCGCGGCCGAGATGGGCGTGCTGTTCCGCCGTGGCGACGCGCTACAGGGGCTGGGGCAGGTGGGCGTCGTGGCGCTGGACAAGACCGGCACCGTGACCGAGGGGCGCCCCGAACTGACCGATCTGGTGTTGGCAGAAGGCTATGCCCGCGCTGATGTGCTGGCAAAGGTCGCAGCGGTCGAAGGGCGCTCTGAACATCCCATCGCCGATGCCATTCTGCGCGCGGCGAAGGCACAGGGGTTGACGGTGTCCGAAGCGTCCGAATTTGTCTCGACCACCGGATACGGCGTGCGGGCGCTCGTCGATGGGGCCGAGGTGCTTGTCGGGGCTGACCGGTTTATGACCCGCGAGGGCATTGATACCTCGGCACTGGTCGAGTCCGAAACCCAATTGGCGACCCGTGGCCGCACCGCGCTTTATGCCGCCATCGACGGGCGGATCGCGGCGGTGATCGGCGTCGCAGACCCGGTCAAACCCGCCAGCCGCGCGGCCATCGAAGCACTGCATGGGATGGGACTGAAGGTTGCCATGATTACCGGCGACAAACGCGAAACCGCCGAGGCCATCGCGCGCGAAACCGGCATCGACCATGTGATCGCGGGGGTTTTGCCCGACGGCAAGGTGGCGGCGCTGGACGCGTTGCGCGCGGGGAGCGAACAGGTGGCCTTTGTCGGCGACGGCATCAACGACGCGCCTGCGCTTGCACATGCGGATGTGGGGATCGCCATCGGAACGGGCACGGATGTGGCAATTGAGTCCGCCGATGTTGTGTTGATGTCGGGCGATCTGCGCGGCGTGGTCAACGCGCTGGAAGTGTCGCGCCGGACCATGGCCAATATCCGGCAGAACCTGTTCTGGGCCTTCGGCTACAACGTCGCGCTGATCCCCGTTGCAGCGGGCGTGCTCTACCCGGCATTCGGCGTGTTGCTGTCGCCGGTTCTGGCGGCGGGCGCAATGGCGCTGTCCTCGGTCTTCGTGTTGTCGAACGCGCTGCGTCTTCGCCGGATCGCGCCGCTGATGGACGAGGCCGATACGCCGGAACAGTTCAAAGCCGGTGCTGTGAGTGTTGCGGCGCAGTGAAGGAGGGTGCGATGAATATCGGTGACGTGTCGCGACAATCCGGCCTTCCGGCGAAGACGATCCGCTATTATGAAGAGATCGGCCTGATCACCCCGCAGCGCAGCGCCAATGGCTACCGTGCGTTTCGTGAACAGGACCTGCACAAGCTGGCCTTTATCGGGCGGGCGCGGGCCCTGGGCTTCGGGATCGAGGATTGTCGCGGGCTGCTGAAGCTTTACGAGGACACGGACCGCAGCAGCGCCGAGGTCAAACAGATCGCCGAAGAACATCTGACAGAGATCGATCGCAAGATCGCCGAACTGACCGGAATGCGCCAGACGCTGACACGGCTCGTCCATGCCTGCGCCGGGGATGACCGGCCCGATTGCCCGATCCTGGCCGATCTGTCGGCACCGCCCGCAATATAGGCTGCATCGTGCGGCCGCGCGTGCCTTAGTGCTCACCGGTGTCGTGGCAGTCGGTTCGCCATTCAGATCTGACAGACTCTGATTTTGATCTGAAGATGCGGCACGACATATCCTGACGACATTATCACTTGCGATATTAAGCAATTCCGCTTGCGCTGTTAACGTCACTCCATAACATGGGCAGCGGTCACACGGCCCGACCGCCACCCCAAGGAGCCTGCCGGTGAACAAGACGCTGCCATCGACCTCACGTTCGCTGCCTATTCTGCTGATCCGCGCGCGAGAGGCTGTCATGGCACCGATCCGTTCGATGTTGGCGGCCTCCGGTTTGACTGAACAACAATGGCGGGTTTTGCGGGTGTTATCCGAATACGGACCGCAGGACACGACCGACGTGGCGGACCGGGCGTCTTTGTTGCTGCCCAGTCTCAGTCGCATTTTGCGGACGATGACCGAGAAAGGGCTGATCACCCGTCAGCAGCATGACGGTGATCGCAGGCGCCAAATTCTGATGATCACCCCGGCGGGGCAGGCAGTCATCGATGAAAACATCGCCGAAGCTGCGGCGATCGCCGATGCCATCAAGGCCCGGCTGGGGGACGAGAATTACGAGGCTCTTCTGGATCTGCTTGACTTGGTGACGGCTGAACAAAAAAGCCAAACGTCGAAGTGACACGTGTAGCTGTCTTCGTTGCTTTGAACTATCCGAATGTTTTGACCTCAATGGCCGCGACAAATTCCGTTACGATCTTGCAGGGCCGTCCCTCCCCAAAAGATGGGCGGCGAGGCGCAAAAGCGGCCCGACCTTGCAGCGCCGTCGCCAACGGACAGGGATATGTCTTCGGTATGTGTGGCCCCGCCTGCACAGCGTCAGTCATTATCTGCCGCCTGCCCAGATCCAGCCACCACCCAGGATGCGGGTGCCGACGGTTTCGTAGAACACGCAAGCCTGACCCGGCGCGACGCCTTGCTCGGGCGTCAACAGTTCCACCTCTGCCTCTGTGTCCGAGATCGGGCGCAGGATCGCTTCGCGCGGGGGGCGGGTAGAGCGGACCTTGACCGAGATGTGCCATTCGTCGCGGCTTGTGATCGGCGCGTCGCCCAGCCAGTTGATCTCGCGCACCGGAACGATCCTTGTGGCCAGCATTTCCTTTGGACCCACGATCACCTGCTTGGCATTGACATCCAGCTTGACCACATAAATCGGCTCGCTCAGCCCGCCGATGGCAAGGCCCCGGCGTTGTCCGATCGTGTAATGGATGACACCTTCGTGCCGCCCCAATACGCGCCCGTCGACATGCACGATGTCGCCGGGGTCAATCGCGTCGGGGCGCAGTTTCTCGATCACCGACGCATAGTCGCCGTTGGGGACAAAGCAGATATCCTGACTGTCGGGCTTGTCCGCCACGGCCAGACCATATTTGGCAGCCAGTTCGCGGGTTGCGGCCTTCGACGGCAAATGCCCAAGCGGAAACCGCAGATAGGCCAGTTGTTCCGGGGTCGTCGAGAACAGGAAATAGCTTTGATCGCGGTTGGCGTCTTCGGCGCTGTGCAGTTCCGGCCCATGCGCGCCGTCCTTCCGCTGGATATAGTGGCCGGTGGCCATGCAGTCGGCCTCCAGATCTCGGGCGGTTTCCAGCAGATCCTTGAACTTCACCCGCTCATTGCAACGGATGCAGGGCACCGGCGTGGCACCGGCAAGATAGCTGTCTGCGAACTCGTCGATCACCGCATCCTTAAAAATGTTCTCATAATCCAGCACATAATGCGGGAAGCCCATTTCTTCGGCCACGCGCCGCGCGTCGTGAATATCCAGCCCCGCGCAGCACGCGCCTTTCTTGGCCAGCGCCGCGCCATGATCGTACAGTTGCAGCGTCACACCCACCACGTCATAGCCTTCTTCGGCGAGCTGTGCTGCCACGACCGAGCTGTCGACGCCGCCTGACATGGCGACGACAACGCGGGTGTCGGCAGGCGCCTTGGCAAAGCCAAGCGAATTAAGAGGTCTATCGAGGGGCATAACAGGTTCCTTGGGGTTTGCGCGGAATATAGGCAAATGCAAGATACTCTCAAGGGGCGGTTTCATATCTCCTTAAGAGCCGCCGCGGCAATTTTACCCTGTAATGAGAAGGGTAAGGTGATGTTTTTGAAAAAGGTTGAGGGTCCGCGCACAGTTACGTTGCCGGACGGGCGGGTGATGACACATGCGGATCTGCCCCCGCCCGAGACGCGTCGCTGGGTGGCGTCGCGTAAACTTGCCGTTGTCAGGGCCGTGGCTTACGGGCTATTGACCCAGGACGCTGCCAAGTCGCGCTATGCGTTGAGCGACGATGAATTGCACGAATGGGTGCGCGCGCTCGCCGAGCATGGCGAGGAGGCCCTGAAAGCCACAGCGGTGCAGCGATTTCGACAACCATGAGTTGCGTGTCGCTAAATCGCGTCTATAGTAACGCACAGTTAACTAATTTCACGGACGTTCGGGTGTGAAGGGTCTGTAAACGGAGAAAACAATAATGCGCGTTCTGCTGGTGGAAGACGATCCCGCGACGTCCAAGAGCATTGAAATGATGCTTACCCATGCCAATCTCAACGTCTACGCCACCGATCTTGGTGAAGAAGGCATAGATCTGGCCAAACTGTATGACTACGATCTGATTCTGCTGGATCTCAACCTGCCTGATCTCAACGGGCATGAGGTTTTGCGCCAGCTTCGACTGGCACGGATAGAGACGCCGATCCTGATCCTGTCAGGCGCGGATGACACCGAAAGCAAGATCAAGGGCTTCGGGTTTGGGGCCGATGATTATCTGACCAAGCCATTCCACCGCGAAGAGCTGATTGCGCGCATCCACGCGATCATCCGCCGGTCCAAGGGACATTCGCAATCTGTCATTCACACAGGCAAGATTGCAGTCAACCTTGACGCGAAAACTGTCGAAGTCGATAATAAAACGGTCCACCTGACCGGCAAAGAGTATCAGATGCTGGAGCTGCTTAGTCTGCGCAAGGGCACCACCCTGACCAAAGAGATGTTTCTCAACCATCTATATGGCGGCATGGACGAGCCGGAACTCAAGATCATCGACGTGTTTATCTGCAAACTTCGCAAGAAACTGTCAGAGGCGACCGGCGAAGAAAACTATATCGAAACCGTCTGGGGCCGTGGGTATGTGCTGCGCGATCCAGAACCCGCACTTGCGCCCGCGCGGTTGGCTGTCGGGGCCTGACAAGCTCTGGACCTGTCGTCGCGCGAACCCTATCACTGTGACCTGACGCCCAGTTGGGCATCCGCAGAGAGAGTGGGGACGCGTGACGGACAAGATTGCGGTCAAAGACCTGACGGAAGATCAGGCGAAAGCAGAACTGAAAAGGCTTGCGGCACTGATTGCGGCGGCCAACACCGCCTATCATACCGACGACGCGCCGGAGATTTCCGACGCGGACTATGACAAGCTGAAACACCGCAATGCCGAGATCGAGACGCGGTTTCCCGGTCTCAAGCGCGCGGACAGTCCCAGTGAGCAGGTCGGTGCCGCGCCGGCGGACAAGTTTTCCAAAGTCTCCCATGCCGTGCCGATGCTCTCGCTCGGGAATGCCTTCGATAATGAAGACGTCACAGAGTTTGACGTCCGGATCAGGCGCTACCTCGGCCTGAGTGACACTGACGCGCTGCCCTACACGGCAGAGCCCAAGATCGACGGGCTGTCGCTGTCGCTGCGCTACGAACAGGGCAGGCTGATCCAGGCCGCGACGCGTGGCGATGGACGCATCGGCGAAAATGTCACCGCCAATGCGAAGACCATCGACGACCTTCCCGAACAGATCAAAAACGCCCCTGCCGTGCTGGAGGTGCGCGGCGAAGTCTACATGAGCCATGATGATTTCGAAGCGCTCAACGCCCGCCAGTCGGATACCGGACAAAAGCTGTTTGCGAACCCCCGCAATGCCGCGGCAGGTTCGCTGCGGCAACTTGATCCGAACATCACGCGCCAACGGCCATTGCGGTTTTTTGCCTATGCCTGGGGCATGCTTTCCGAACCGCTGGGCGATACCCAGATGGCCTCGATCGAGCGTCTGGAAGGGTTCGGCTTTCAGACAAATCCGCTGACGCGGCTCTGCGACGGGCCGGACGAGATGCTGGCGCAATACCACGAGATCGAGGCGCAGCGCGCGACGCTGGGCTATGATATTGACGGAGTGGTCTACAAGGTGAACGACCTGGCGCTGCAAGAACGCCTGGGCTTTCGCAGCACCACACCCCGTTGGGCCATTGCCCATAAATTCCCGGCCGAACTCGCTTGGACCCGCCTCGAAGCCATCGACATTCAGGTCGGCCGCACAGGCGCGCTTTCGCCCGTGGCGCGTCTGACCCCGGTCACGGTCGGCGGTGTCGTGGTGTCCAACGCGACGCTGCACAACGAGGATTACATCGCGGGCCGCGACAGCACAGGCGCCGAGATCCGCGACGGCAAGGACATCCGCATCGGTGACTGGGTGCAGGTGTACCGCGCCGGCGATGTGATCCCCAAGATCGCGGATGTGGATCTGGAAAAACGCCCGGATAATTCCGCGCCTTTCGCGTTTCCGACCACCTGTCCGCGCTGCGGCTCCGAGGCGATTCGCGAAGAAGGCGATGCGGTACGCCGCTGCTCTGGCGGGATTATCTGCCCCGCGCAGGCCGTTGAGAAATTGAAACATTTCGTCAGCCGCGGTGCCTTTGACATCGAAGGTCTGGGCGCCAGGCAGGTCGAGCAGTTCTACCAAGACGGCTGGATCAAGGAGCCTGCCGACATTTTTGAGCTGGAGGCGCGCTATGGTTCTGGCCTGCAACAGCTTAAAAACCGGGAAGGATGGGGCGAAAAGTCTGCCGCGAACCTGTTTTCCGCCATCAAAGACCGCCGGACGATCCCGTTGCGCAAGCTGATTTTCGCGCTCGGTATTCGGCATGTGGGCGAGGGGGCATCGAACCTTCTTGCGACGCATTACGGCAGTTGGGCTGCTTTCGAGGACGCGATGGGCGAGGCCGCCTCTCTGGAAGGCGGCGCTTGGGAGGATCTGACCGGGATCGACGGCGTCGGAAAGGTGCTCGCGGAATCCGTCGTCACCACGATGAAGCAAGAGGCAGAGCGCGCCTCGATAGACCGGTTGGTGGCGCATCTGACGGTCCAAGAGGCATCCCGACCCGACACCGAAGGCAGCCCCGTCGCTGGCAAGACCGTGGTTTTTACCGGCACATTGGAACGCATGACACGGGCCGAGGCCAAGGTGCGCGCCGAAGCGATGGGTGCCAAGGTTTCCGGCTCTGTTTCGGGCAAGACAGATATTCTGGTTGCCGGTCCCGGTGCCGGGTCCAAGGCCACGAAGGCGCAAGAGTTGGGCGTGACCGTGATGGATGAGGAGGCTTGGCTGACCCTCATCGGGCAGATATGAGCGGTCGGCCCGAGGTCCTGTTTCCGCTGTTTGCGGATGTTCAGGGGCTGGACGGCGTCGGCCCGAAAACGGCCGCCAATCTGGGCCAGCTTGGCATCGAATGTCCGCGCGATCTGCTTTTCACCTTGCCGTATTCGGGCATTGATCGGGCCTTGCGCGAAACGGTTCAGGGCGCGGATTTGCCCCGCGTTATCACCGTCGAAGTGACGATCGGTCAGCACCGGCCGCCGCGTGGCAAGGGGGCATACCGCGTCGATGTTCAGGATGCGAAGACCAGCTTTCAACTCGTCTTCTTTCATGCGCGGGGTGATTATCTGCTGCGCGCATTACCCGTTGGCGCGCGGATGCTGCTGTCGGGAAGGGTCGAGTTTTTCGACGGGATCGCGCAGATGGTGCATCCCGACCACATGGTTTCACCCGATGCGGGCCATCAAATCCCGGCGTTTGAGCCGGTCTATCCGCTGACGGCCGGAGTGACCCAAAAGCTGATGGTCCGCGCCGTGGCCGATGCGATGACCCGGCTGCCGGATCTGGGCGAGTGGATCGATAGGTCGCAGAAGGCGGCGAAGAACTGGCCTGACTGGAAGGCCGCGATTGGGGCTGCGCATGCGCCAAACGGGTTTGCGGATCTTGCGGCAAATGCGCCTGCACGCGAACGACTGGCCTATGACGAATTCATGGCGCATCAGTTGACGTTGGCGCTGGCCCGGATGAACCGCAAACGCGGCAAGGGGGTCGCGACGCGCGGCGATGCGCGCTTGCGAAACAGGGTGCTGCAACAGTTGCCTTACGCCCCCACAGGCGCGCAGACCCGTGCGATTTCCGAGATCGAGGCCGATCTGGCGCGTCCCGAACGCATGAACCGGCTGCTTCAGGGGGACGTCGGCTCTGGCAAGACGCTTGTGGCGTTCATGGCGCTTCTGATCGCGGTCGAGGCTGGCGGGCAGGGCGTGATGATGGCACCCACCGAAATCCTCGCCCGGCAGCATCTGGAGGGGCTGCAACCGCTCGCGGAACAGGCAGGCGTGGTTCTGGAACTGCTGACCGGGCGCGACAAGGGCGCGGAACGGCGCGCAAAGCTGGAAGCGCTCGCCGACGGAGATATTCAGATCCTTGTCGGCACACATGCGGTGTTTCAGGCGGATGTTGCGTTTCGCGATCTGCGTCTGGCGATCGTGGATGAGCAGCACCGGTTCGGCGTGCGCCAGCGGCTGGAACTGGGCCGCAAGGGGGCGGCTGTCGATGTGCTGGTGATGACCGCGACGCCGATTCCGCGAAGTCTGGCGCTGACCCAATATGGCGATATGGACGTGTCGGTGCTGGACGAAAAGCCGCCCGGCAGGCTGCCGATCCGGACCGCGATGATCTCGACCCAACGGATGAGCGAGGTGATTGATCACCTGCGCCGCGCCATCGGCGATGGCCTACAAGCTTATTGGGTTTGCCCACTGGTCGAGGAAAGCGAGGTTTCCGATCTGTCCTCTGCCGAGGACCGTTTTGCGCATCTGCGGGCGGCCCTGGGCGAGGGCGTTGTCGGCTTGGTGCATGGTCAGATGCCACCGGCGGAAAAGGATGCCGCCATGGCCCGGTTTCAGCGCGGCGAAACATCCGTGCTTGTCGCGACAACGGTGATCGAGGTCGGCGTGAACGTGCCGAATGCGACGATCATGGTGATCGAGCGGGCGGAATCCTTCGGGCTGGCGCAGTTGCACCAGTTGCGGGGCAGGGTGGGGCGTGGCGACAAGGCCTCGACCTGCCTGCTGATGTACCAGCCGCCGCTGAGCGAGACCGGCGAGAAACGTCTGACCACCCTGCGCGAAACCGAGGATGGGTTTCGTCTGTCCGAGGTGGATCTGGAGATGCGCGGCGCGGGCGATCTGATCGGTACGGCGCAATCCGGTCTGCCACGGTTTCAGATCGCAGACATGGAAGCGCAGGCGGCGTTGATGGCCGTTGCCCAGTCGGACGCGCGCAAGCTGTTGGCAGACGACCCGACCTTGCAAAGCGATCGCGGTAAAGCGGCACGCGTATTGTTGTGGTTGATGCGCCAGGACGAGGCGATCCGGCTGCTTTCGGTCGGCTGAACAGACTTGTGTCGCCCCGGCGATCTCTTCGAAATCCCGGAATGTTCTCAAATGTTCTTAAAAAGTTCTTTACTGATGGTTAATTTTGTGAGAACAAAGAGGCAACAAGACATTAATGACGAGGGTTAGAGATGATCAAGCAAGTCAAATCCACGATCCGATCTTCTGACGCGACGCTGGTGCAGGATGCTGTTGGTGCCGTCGCCCTTGTCGTCATGTTGGTGGCTGCCTTGCACCTGCCCGGTCTTGTCTGAGTTTCTGCCTGCGCCCTTGTGCCGGACCGTCCCGCATCCTGTCCCAACTTAGATGCGTCCTGACCGACACTGCCTGTTCCGTCCCCTCTGAGGTCCCCGCCTCATTCGGACGGTCCGGAAATGACACAAGATAGCGCGACTTGCCGCCGCCTTCCTTTGGAAGTGCGGCGGCTTTTTCTTGCGGTGGCAAAAGTCCTGATTTTCTTTCTATCGCGCGAGGGGCTTCGCGGAAGTGCTATGCGTCAGGCGCAATCCGACCGCTCGGCCTTTTCTGCGGCCTCGGACGCGGCTTCCAGCGTCAGCAGGATCGAGGCGTGCCGGTTCTTGTAATCGCGGGCCGGGCGCAGAACCTCCAAACCGTCAAACGGCGCGGCGGGTGCGGGCCCGTCCTCTTTCAGCATGGTTTTCAGCGAATCCCTGGCGGCTTCGATCTGGGTGCGGGTGGCCCCGATGATGGCACCGCCCACGACCGAGGCAGAGGCCTGACCCAGTGCGCAGGCCTTCACGTCCTGTGCATAGTCCGACACCTTGCCGTCCTTCATGCACAGATCCACCGTCACGGTCGACCCGCAAAGCGGTGAGCGCCGCTTGACGCTGGCCTCCGGCGCATCAAGCCTGCCAAGACGCGGAATATCCGCCGCCAGCGCAAGAATGCGCGTGGAATAGAGCTTTATCAGGTCGCTTTCACCGGGCATGGGTTTTCCTTCGTTCCGCAACCTCATAAATAGGCGTCATACGCGCCAATGCAAAAGGGTTTTTGCCGATGACATTCGATCCTGCGACCTTGGTCTATGATGACCGCGGCCTGATCCCTGCCATTGCCCAGCAAGACGGGACAGGTGAAGTGCTGATGATGGCGTGGATGAATGCCGAGTCGGTGGCCCGCACGCTAGACACGGGCCGGGTGACCTATTGGTCGCGCTCGCGCCAGTCCTTCTGGGTCAAGGGCGAAAGTTCCGGCCATGTGCAGGAACTTGTCGATCTGCGTGTGGATTGCGACCGGGATTGTTTGCTGGTTGTCGTCAACCAGACCGGCCCGGCCTGCCACACCAACCGCCGAAGCTGTTTCTACACGGCCGTGCGGGATGGTGAAGAGGTAGAGCTGATGGCACCGGAAAGCGTGGCCTAGCCCACGGCGGGCAGACCGACGCGATTGCGAATGTCCTGTGGCGTCGCGCCAGCCTCGCGGAACGCGGCGATTGCGCGGGCGTTGTCGCGCTTGGCCAGCCGTTTGCCCGAGTCATCGCGGATCAGCCGGTGATGGTGGTAGGTGGGGCGGGGCAATCCAAGAAGATCTTGCAGCACGATATGGATCTTTGTTGCCTCGAACAGATCCTGCCCGCGCACGACATGGCTTATGCTCTGTGCGGCATCATCCACCACGACCGCAAGATGATAGGATGCGCCGAAATCCTTGCGGGCGACAACGATGTCGCCGATGGCATGGGCAAGATGATCTGACGGGACGCCGATATGCCCGTGCTGTCCGGACGGGCCAGTGCCGGTTTCGTCGAAAGAGATCGGTTGCGAGATCCCGGTGCCAGTGACGGCGTGTTCGGCGCGGTCCAGAACGCTCAGCGCCTTGCTCATGTGCAAGCGCAAATGCACGTCTTTCGGGCGCGGAAATGTACCGTCCGACCATCGCGCGTCCTCCCATATCGGCTGTCGGCACGTTCCGGGATAGACGGGGCCATCGGGGCCGTGTGGCACAACGCCTTCCTGCGGCGCACCGAGCGCCTCTGCGATGTCGCGCCGAGTGCATGTGCAGGGGTAAAGCACGCCCAGATCCCAAAGCCGGTCCAACGCGGCATCGTATTCTGCAAAACAGTCCGATTCGCGTCGGCACGGCGTGGGCCAGTCCAGACCGAGCCAGCGCAGGTCATCGTAGATTTGCGACTCCCATTCCGGTCGCGCGCGGGTGTGGTCCAGATCGTCGATGCGCAGCAGAAACCGACCTCCGGACTTGCGCGCCATGCCATGCGCCAGAAGCGCCGAATAGGCGTGACCCAGATGCAATGGTCCGGTGGGCGACGGGGCAAACCGGGTGATGAACATGGGGGTCAGGCCGGGACAGGCGCTTGGGCTGACAGCCAGTCGGACCATGCGGATTTCGCGCGGTCGGTATAGGCCTTGTAGCGGTCCTTGCGGCCACGGCGGCCGCCCTTCATGCCCTCTAGTGGTCGAAACAGGCCGAAATTCACGTTCATCGGCTGGAAGGTCTTGGCCTCTGCACCGCCAGTGATGTGATGGACCAGCGCGCCATGGGCTGTGTCCTGCGGCAGATCAGGCATCGGCGCGCCATTGATTTCCGCCGCCGCCAGACGTCCTGCAAGCAGCCCCATGGCCGAGGATTCCACATAGCCCTCCACCCCTGTGATCTGACCGGCAAAGCGGATGTTCGGACGCGAGCGCAGGCGCATCTGCGCATCCAGCAAAGTGGGCGAATTCAGGAACGTGTTGCGATGGATGCCGCCCAGACGCGCAAAGCGGGCTTCCTCCAGACCGGGGATCATCCGCAGGACTTCGGTCTGTGCGCCGTATTTCATCTTGGTTTGAAAGCCGACAATGTTATACAATGTTCCCAGTGCGTTATCCCTACGGAGTTGAACCACTGCGTAAGCTTTGACATCCGGCTGATGGGGGTTGGTCAGGCCAACCGGTTTCATCGGACCAAAGCGCAGGGTTTCGCGGCCGCGTTCGGCCATCACCTCGATCGGCAGGCAACCGTCGAAATATCCGGCAGTCTCGCCCTCGTGGAATTCTGTCTTCTCCGCCGCCAGAAGCGCGTCGATGAACGCTTCGTACTGGTTTTGATCCATCGGACAGTTCAGGTAGGCCGTACGTTCTTCCTCTGTCTCGCCCTTGTCATAGCGCGACTGCATCCACGCTTTCGACATGTCGATGCTTTCAGCGTGGATGATCGGGGCGATAGCATCGAAAAACGCCAGAGCCTCGGCACCCGTTTCCGCCTGAATGGCGGCACCAAGCGCGGAAGAGGTCAGCGGACCGGTCGCGATGATCCAGTTGCCATCGTCGGGCAGGACTGTGATCTCTTCGTAGGAGACGGATACATTGGGATGGGCCATCAGCGCCGCCGTGATGGTTTCAGCGAAAGGGTCACGATCCACGGCCAGCGCGCCACCTGCCGGCAGGCGGTGGCGGTCGGCAGTGGCCATGATCAGCCCGCCTGCCTGGCGCATCTCCCAATGCAGAAGGCCCACGGCGTTCTGTTCGTCGTCATCCGACCGGAAGGAGTTGGAACACACCATCTCGCCCAGATTGCCGGTCTTGTGGGCAAAGGTTTCGACCTTGGGGCGCATTTCGTGGATCACCACGCGCACCCCGGCTTGTGCTGCCTGCCAGGCGGCCTCGGATCCGGCCATTCCGCCGCCGACGATGTGCAATTCCTGTGTCATACGCTGCATGTAATGCGCCGCACCGGGATTGTCACGGGGCGGCCATCACTGTTCCCATTCGGGGGGCCGCTTTTCCAGAAACGCGCTGATGCCCTCGGCCGTATCGCGGTGCAGCATGTTTTCCACCATGACCTGACCGGTATGCGCGTAAGCGTCGGCCGCCGTCATTTCGATCTGGTCGTAAAAGGCGCGTTTGCCGATCCTGACGGCGGTGCCCAGCTTGTCGGCAACGGTCTGTGCAAGCGCCTCGGCCTCTGCCGCCACGGCATCGGGTGCCACGACGCGATTGACCAGCCCGAGTTCCAGCGCGCGCTGCGCGTCGACAAAGCTGCCGGTGGTCAACATCTCAAACGCCTGTTTGCGGGGGATATTGCGTGACAGCGCCACCATCGGGGTTGAACAGAACAGGCCGATATTGACCCCGTTCACCCCAAAGCGGGTGCCCGTCGCCGCCACCGCCATATCGCAGGACGCCACAAGCTGGCAGCCCGCTGCCGTGGCGATGCCATGGACCTGTGCAATGACGGGCTGGGGCAGGGCGCGGATCGCCAGCATCACCTCTGTGCAGCGGTCGAACAGATCCTTGAAATAGGCACGGCCGCCATCCTCTGCCTGCCGACCGGCAGTCATCTGTTTCAGATCGTGGCCCGCGCAAAACGCCTTGCCCTCGCCCGACAGGATCACCGCGCGGATCGTCGTGTCATCTTGCAGCGCCTCGAATTCCGCCTTGAGGGCCGCCAGCATCTCGTCTGACAGCGCATTCAGCCGTTCGGGCGCGTTCATATGCAGCCGTCTGACAGCGTTTGTATCATGCCGTTCGAGAATTCCCATCTTGTCCTCCTGCTGCTGACGGGCCAACCCTAGGCGGCGAGCGTCTGAGAGGGAAGAGAATGCAGTTGAAAATGACCACAGAAGATCTGACCGAGTTCATGGCAGAGGTGTTCCCGCAGGTCGTCGGGGATTTCGCGGTCGAGGATGTCCGTCCGATGGGCATCACCATGCGGCTGATCGTCAGTGACCGTCACTTGCGGCCGGGTGGCACAGTTTCCGGCCCGTCAATGTTCGCGCTGGCGGATGTGGCCGTCTATCTCGCCGTCCTTGCGATGATCGGACCGCAGGCCTTGGCGGTGACGACGAACTGTTCCATCGACTTCATGCGCAAGCCTGCCGCGGGCGTTGATCTGATCGCCGAGTGCCGTTTGCTGAAGTTGGGTCGCGTATTGGCCGTGGGCGATGTGCTGATTCACTCTGAAGGCCATGAAGCGCCCGTCGCCCGAGCCAGTCTGACCTATTCGATCCCGCCTGTCCCGGTGGGGTAACTTCGTGCCATTTTTCGTGGAATGAACCGTCGGAGCTGAGAATATCCTGGCCCACGTTATCGGCATAGATCCAGGGCGGGTCGTCTGTGTGCATGGCGGCAAGGCATTACCATTCCTGCCAGCTTCGCCGCGCTTGACGTTCTAAAGACGCGTTCACGATGCAATCGCCCGAGGCGGGGTGGAATCCGGTCCGCAAAATTGGGGTATAATGATACCTATTTTTTAGTAGATTGTTTTCATTAGATAAATCAGTAAAACTGGCGCTTGACCTGCATTCCGTGCCGTATATAACCCGGCAATCGAATTCGGATACCGACCTGTTACCGGTGTTCCAACCAAACCAAAGGGCAATCCCGTCATGAAAACCTTTTCTGCTACTCCGGCAGACATCGACAAGAAATGGATCCTGATCGACGCCGAAGGCGTGATTCTGGGTCGTCTTGCCTCGATCGTGGCCACGCGCCTGCGCGGCAAGCACAAGGCAAGCTTCACGCCGAACATGGACATGGGCGACAATGTCATCATCATCAACGCCGACAAGGTGCAGATGACCGGCAACAAGCGCGCTGACAAGAAATACTACTGGCATACAGGTCATCCGGGCGGCATCAAGCACCGCACTGCCGGTCAGATCCTGGAAGGCAAGTACCCCGAGCGTGTCGTGACCTCTGCGGTCAAGCGCATGCTGCCGGGCAACCGTCTGTCGCGTCAGGTGATGACCAACCTGCGCGTTTATGCCGGGGCAGAGCACCCGCATGAGGCGCAGCAGCCCGAAGTGCTGGACGTGAAGAACATGAACTCCAAAAACACTCGGGTGGCAAAATAATGGCTGACCAGATCAACACTCTCGAAGACCTGAACACGGTCGCCGGTATCGAGCCGGTCGCCGAGGTCGAAACCCCGCGTGAGCCGGTTCGCGACTCGCTTGGCCGTGCGTATGCCACAGGCAAGCGGAAGGATGCGGTTGCCCGTGTCTGGATCAAGCCGGGCTCCGGCAAGGTCATCGTCAACGGCAAGCCGATCAACGATTACTTCGCGCGTCCCGTGCTTCAGATGATCCTCAAGCAGCCCTTCACTGTGTCGGGCACAGAAGATCAGTTCGACGTCATGGCCACCGTCAAGGGCGGCGGTCTGTCCGGTCAGGCCGGTGCGGTCAAGCACGGCGTGTCCAAGGCGCTGCAACTTTATGATCCCAGCTTGCGTGGCGCGCTGAAAGCGGCAGGCTTCCTGACCCGCGACAGCCGTGTCGTCGAGCGTAAGAAGTACGGTAAGGCCAAGGCGCGCAAGAGCTTCCAGTTCTCCAAGCGTTGATTGTCCGGCAAAGCTTGCAAACATCGAAAAAGGGCTCGCACGGCGCGGGCCCTTTTATGTGCGGCGTATCTTGCATCACACGCAACGTGGCACCTCTTGGCGATTGCTCAAGAACGGTGTTTCTGGTTCAGGCTCGTCATCGAGCCATTTGAAATCCGCCCATCCGCTGAAAACCGGGTGCGCATGGCACCGGCAAGGCATCGACGTCTTTTTGCAAGTGGCGGAATTTCACGACGCGCAGTGCATGTCTGGCGGTGCCCATACCCCTTTGTGAAAACCGCGACCGATCACATAAGCTGTCGCAGACCATTGCGTTAGTTCGTAAACAACCGACCTTTCACGAGGAACTCGCGTCCAAATGAATGAAACTCCACTGCGCCTGGAACTGGCTTATCAGCCAAAACATAAAAGATATGGTAGCGTTGAGTTGCGCGTTTTCCAGCTTGCCCAGATCCTGGAACGTTACGCGAGCCAGTCCGTTTCCGTCAGGCTGGTGCCATTTCAACACAGGCACTGGTATCTTCAAAGCGCATGGGCGCTTGCAAGGCCCCGTAACACAGCTATCCTGTTTTCCAAATCCTGTCTCAAACGGATCCGACCGAATACTTTGAAACTTTGCAGGTTGCGCGGGTGCCTCACGCTGATTGACTATGTCGATGGCGATCTCGAAACGGCACTGGATTTGTCGCCTGATGTCCATCTTGCCGCATCATTCGGTGCGGAACTGGAATTGCTGAGGTTGCAGAAGCAAAAATCCGTCAACAAGGGCGAAGTCGTCCGGCTGCTGCATCACAACACGGACACAAGGCTTGAAGACGCTCGGGTGCATGCCACCGGACATCTGAAGCCCGTGTATATCGGCGATCTGCGCAACACGATTCGCAGTCCGGCTTTGGCGGAAAAGATCAGGTATGTGCCGTTCGAGCGCGCGACCGAGATCGCAGAGGTGCAACAGGCCATTGCCGCCACGAATTTTCATATCTGTGTGCGCAACCCCGATGCACCCGACAAGGGAAACGTGCAAAAACCCTTTACCAAGGGATTTCTGGCCGCGCATGTCGGTGCGCCGATCTTGGCTTGGAAAGGTGATGCCGAGGCGCGCCAATTTCTGGGCGAAGATTACCCTTATTTCATTGATACCCCCGATGAGCATCATGTTATGCGCGGCATAGAGTATGCTGAACAGACCTATGGCACCGGCCCCTGGGATGCGGCGATCCGTCGAATGGAAACGATATATCAACAGATCAACAATCGGAAAATTGCGGAAAGCCTTGTCGAGCTCTTGAAAGAAAAAATGAGACTGAAATCGTGAGTGATCTTGGCGAAATCGTCGTATACTCCTGTTATTTCGGCAAGCCCGAAGACATCAATACTGCCAGTATGGGGGATGGTGCTGGATACAGGCGGGTGATGGTCTCCGATGATCCTGATCTAAGCTTGCCATCCGCCGAAATTTTGCACGACGATTTGTTGCCGTTGAATCCGGTGCACGCGTCGCGTCGCGCGAAACTGATGCCGCACAAGTATTTCCCGCAGGCCGACTGGTGCATTTATGTCGATAACCGGGTCACGCTGAACGTGTCGCCCGCTACCTTGATCCGGCACGCGCAGGCGCAGTTCGAAAGCCCTGACCAAACGATTAAGCGCATGGCCTTCCGGCATGGTGTCCGCCGGACCGCTTTTGAGGAACTGGACCACCTTTATGCCATCGGTCGCATTTCCCAACCGGACTGGGAAAGGACAAACCAACTGTTCGAGACGATGGGCGTCACGGGTGATGATTTGACGATGAATCCTGTTCTCGTGCAAAGAATGGGGGACGGTGCCACGGATAGTTTCAACGAAAGATGGTACGAGGTCTTTCTTACGCTGCCTGCGCGCGATCAACTGGCCCTGCCGCTTGTGGAACATGCGACCGGGCAAAAGCTGGCGCGCAGCCCGTCAAGCTTTACGGAGTTCGTGACCTGGCCCGCCATCCTCCGACGAAACCGTGCAACGCGTCTTTTGCAAGCGTCAGACCGCAAGCCAAAGGTGTTTAGTCTGGCGAGGATCTCCTACAAACTGAACAAGATGAGTGTCGCGCGGGATATTCAGTCGGCAAAAAACAATCGGCTGTCACGGGCCGGTACCGACGGTCAACTGTCAGAAGCAATAAGTCCCAACCCGCGCAAATAGACGCCGATGCCGGATTCCAGCAGGTCTTCGGGGGGGAAGGGGCTTTGTGTGCCGGGTGAATTTCTTGCGAAGAGTTCCACCACGCCGTGGCTCAGCGCCCAGATATGGGCCGAGAACATCGCGGCGGGGGGGCGCTTTTCCGGTGGGATGTGCTGGCTGAGGTCAGTTGCGGCTTGTTCCAGAACACCGCGGGCGCGCGCGGCGACCTCGGCCAGTTCCGGCGAGCGGTTGACCGAAATGCCGCTTTCAAACATCGCGATGTAATGGCCGGGATATTTGCGTGCAAAGGCCAGATAGGCGCGGCCCGTGGCCTCGAACGCCGCCAGCGCCGAGGGCTGGCCCGTGTCATAGGCGAATTGCATGACGTCGGCGAAAATCTCATAGCCTTGCCGGGCGCCTTCGGCGATCAGATCCTCGCGCCCCTCAAAATGACGGTAAACAGCGGCCGGCGTGACGCCTGCCTGCTTGGCAGCTTCCGACAGGGTAAAGCCCATCGGACCCTTGACCTCGATCAGCTCAAGTGCCGCCTCGATCAGGGCCTGGCGCAGATTGCCGTGGTGATAGCCGCGTTTAGCCATCCCAGGTGTCCGGCCCCCCGCAGATCTGCCCGTCAATTTTGCCAAGCGCCTTGTGATCCTTGCCCGCGTAGTCGATGCCGTGCAGCACATGCCGGATCGCCGCAAGCCGGGCGCGGCGCTTGTCGTCAGAGCGGACGATGGTCCAGGGAGCTTCTTCGGTGTGACTGCGCGCGAGGGTCTCGCCGATCGCTTCGGAATACGCGTCCCATTTGTGCAGGCCTTCGACGTCTATCCGGCTGAGCTTCCAGTGTTTCAGGGGGTCTTGCTCACGCGCGAGAAAGCGGCGCAGTTGCTCGGCCCGTCCGACATTAAGCCAAAGCTTGAAAAGCTGGATGCCCTCGTCCACGAGCATCCTTTCAAATTCCGGCACTTGCGTGAAGAAATGTTCGCGCTGTGCGTCGGTGCAAAAGCCGAACACCTTTTCGACGACACCTCGATTATACCAACTCCGGTCGAAGAACACGATCTCGCCGCCCGCCGGCAGGTGGTCGATATAGCGCTGGAAGTACCACTGCGTCGCCTCGGTTTCTGTGGGTTTGGACAGCGCGACCTGACGCGCGCCACGCGGATTGAGGTTTTCGCGGAAGCGCTTGATGGTGCCGCCCTTGCCAG
Organism: Primorskyibacter flagellatus; assembly: GCF_048268605.1. Lineage (NCBI taxonomy): Bacteria > Pseudomonadati > Pseudomonadota > Alphaproteobacteria > Rhodobacterales > Roseobacteraceae > Primorskyibacter > Primorskyibacter flagellatus. The sequence continues at coordinate 206,792 of NZ_JBLWVF010000005.1, read as the reverse complement.
AGGCGTCACGTCCCTCGAACACGATCACGATGCGTGCGCCGCTGGATTTGGCCCAGGACTGCATCTTGACCAGTTCGATCTGAAGCGCATCCATGTCCCTTTGATAGGCTTTGCGCGGCATCCGTTCGGAATGCGGATAGGTCGGGTTGAGAACGTCACCCTTTTCGGCTCGGGCGATGGCATTGCGGATCGCGGTGGGCGCGTCATCTTTGTAGAAAGCGCTGATCGCACCGTCAAAGGGCAACTGCATCGGTAACCTCCGGGTTTTGCTTCAATATGGCCATGCGGAAGGGTCAGTGCAATCCGGCACGCGTCGCGGCCCGGTTTATTGCCGCCACGACATCATCCTCGCGGGTGTGCTGCGGCATATGTCCGGCGTCGGGCAACACTGTCAGATTTGCGTCCGGAATCGCCTCTGCCAGAGGTACAGAGTGGATTTTGAGGTAAACAGTCGTGTCGGCATCGCCATGCAGGATTTCCGTCGGCACAGCGATTTGCGGATAGTGGGGCACTTGTGCCCGCAATTCTTCTTTCAGGCTGGCGCGCTGATCGGCATTGGCGCGCAGCGACTCGCGCCGCAGCGTCAGCGGAGCGCCGATATGTTCGGCGTATCCTTGAGGCGCGTCTTCCGGATCAAACACACCTGTGATGGCGGATTGCACATAGCTTTCGGGGACGAAGGCGGTGAGCAGGGGCACGACCAGCGCCTGTCCCAACGGGTTTGACGTGACCTTGTAGAAAAACGGCAGGCCGGTCGGCCAAGGGTGAGACGCCGCAGCCAATGTGACCAGCGCCGACAGCTTGTCCGGATGCTCCGTCGCCCAGGTCAGCGCCACGGCCCCGCCATAGGACTGACCGACCACGATGGGCTTTGCTGCCCCAAGCTGCGAAGCGGCCTTCTGCAAAAGCGTGGCCTGTCCCGCGATGCTGCGGTCCTCACGGTCCAGACGGTCCGTATATCCCAGTCCGGGCCGGTCAAAAACGATCACCCGGTAACGATCCGCCAGCCGGTCGACCAAATGAAAGGTGAAGTCACGCATATTGCCGCTGGCTCCGTGGATCAGCACCAGATCCGGGCCAGCGCCTTTGACCAGCGCGTGTACACGGGTGCCGTCCACCTCCAGAAACTGCCCTTCTGGCGGGAAGCTCTGAACGGCCTGCGCCTCGGCTGTTCGGGCGCGCCATTGCACCAGCGCAACGGCCAACAGGATGACCGCTGCGAGGATCAGCCAGCGTATCAATGCGATGGCTCGCCTAGCCCGTGCAGGTCAAACGGCGTCGTCTGGTAGATCTCGTTGATCCAGTTTCCGTAAAGCAGGTGCGCGTGACTGCGCCAGCGGTTCTGCGGCGGCTTCGAGGGGTCGTCGCCGGGGTAATAGTTGGCGGGCACATTGATCGGCGTTCCCGACGCAACGTCGCGGTCATACTCTTCTTTCAGTGTGCCGCTGTCATATTCCAGATGGTTGAAGATATAGAGCGCGCGATGCGCCTTGTCCTCGACCAGACAGGGGCCGGTCTCGGCGCTGTCGATCAGGATATCCAAACCGCCTGCGGCCTCGATCTCTTCTCGCTTCATCTCTGTCCAGCGGCTGACGGGCATGACCATATCGTCCGAAAATCCGCGCAGGTAGGGCGAGGCAGGCGCACAGTTGCGGTGCCGCACACAACCAAAAGCCTTTTGATCGAGCATGTGTTTCTGAACGCCGTGAAAGTGATACATCATCGCCATCGCGCCCCAGCAGACGCCGAAGGTCGAATGCACATGGCTTTGCGTCCAGTTCATCACCTGCCGTAACTCGTCCCAATAGGTGACATCGTCGAAGGCCAGATGCTCTATCGGGGCACCGGTGATCACCAGGCCGTCGAACCGCTCGTCAGAATCCGCGACCTCGGCGAAGGGGCGGTAAAAGCTCTCCATATGTTCGGCGGCGGTGTTGCGGGCTTCGTGTTCGGTCATCCGGATCAGCGACAGTTCGATCTGCAAGGGCGTCGCGCCGATCAGCCGGGCAAATTGATTTTCGGTCTGGATCTTCTTCGGCATCAGGTTCAACAGCCCGATCCGCAATGGCCGGATGTCCTGCCGCGACGCCTGATCTTCCGACATGACCATGACGCCCTCTTTCGAGAGAACGTCATAGGCGGGCAGGTCGGCGGGCAGTTTGATAGGCATAATGCAGCTCTTTTTTTCAGGCCGTTGACAGATAAGGCGATCCGCATCGGGCTGCAAGGCTGGCAACCGGTCCGGTCCGGTCAGTGTCGTTCGGCAGCGAGCGCGTACAGCATTGTCGGTGCCAGCCATATCAAGTCGCTGATCACGGCTTTTGGTCAAGCGCGTTTGCGATCACCTCGGTGAAATCGGCCTCGTCGCGCACCGTGGCCATATCGCTGGCTTCAACCGTCACGCCCCAGTTTTTGGCGATACCTTCATAGCGCGGCTGGCGGTGCGCCAACGCCTGCGAATAGGTCCAGCGGATGAAGGAATTCGGATCAACGTCGCTTTCCTGAATGTTGTTTTCACTCAGATATTGCGCCCATACCCGATGCAGGAATTCGGGCTGATAGGCCATCGGCTTTGGGGCTTTGTCGAAGCGTCGGATCAATTCCTCGGTGTGGGCCTCGGACCCGCGTATCCAGACCATCAGCGACTGGCGGGACAGGTCGCATAGCAGCACATCTTGCGGGTCCTCGGGGTCTACCCATTCACAGATTGACCCGCCGGTGTCGCAGATGAAATGCGGATAGCCATAAAGATCCTGCGCACGGTCGATGAAATACCCGGTATCCGTCAGGGCGGCCATTTCGGCGCGGCGAAACTGTCCCTGACGACGTTCGTATTCGGCCATTTCCATCCCGCCCTTGTCGGGGTTGCCCGGTTTGCCAAGGTAGGTGGAGACGGGTGCCAGGTTATCGAACGTGATGTTGGACCCGATATAGATCGAATCCGTCATCAGCAATTCGCGCAGAAACGGCACCTTCATCGCCTCGCGCTTGGCGTTGTCGGCGATATACTCGCCCATGTACCGCGTGCCGATGCGGTAATCTATGGAGTAGTGGAACCAGCTGCCCGACTCGCGCAGGATGTTGGACACATGGGTTTTGCCCAGACCCGACATGGCGAACAGAACGACACGTTTATTGGCGGCGCGGTGCCAGTCCTGGGCGGTCTCGTAGATCATCTGGCATCTGTCCTCTGGCCGGTCCGGATGTTGGTAGCCAGAGTGCCGCGCGGCGTCAAACGCTTCTGCGTTTTCGACTGCGTCCCGGCAGAAGTCGCCCGTCCAGCACTACCAGCCCCAGCGCCAACAGACCAAAGCCCACATAGGCCTGCGGTGCAAGCGTCTCGTCGCGCAGCAGGGTGCCGAGTGTGATCGCTACGGGCGGGAGCATCAACGTGACCAGCATCAGATTGCCGCTGCCCGCCATGGCCAGCACGCGGTAATAGAGCAGATAGGCAAATGCCGTCGCTGCCACTGCGAAATAGCCGATGGCGAGCCAGGTGCTCAGGTCCAGCGCCAGCGTGGGCACGCCCTCGAAGTGCAGCACCAGAGGGATCATCACCAAGGTCGATCCGGTCAGCATACCTGCGGCGGCCACAACCGGATGCAGCCCGCCCAGATATTTGCGGGCCCAGACGCCGCCAAGCGCGTAGAACAATGTGCCGCCCAGGACCGCCAACTGCGCCAGCGAGCGCAGGTTGAGCTGCGACAGGTTCTCTATGCCGATGGCGGTCACGACGCCTGCAAAGCCAAGCGCAACGCCCGCCAGCTTGCGCGGGCTGAGCCGTTCATCGGCAAAGAAGATCGCGGCCACGAGCACGCCGAAAATCGCCGTGGTGGCGTTGAAAATCGACGTCAGGCCGGACGAGATATGCAACTGCCCCCAGGCCATCAGACCAAAGGGGATCACGTTGTTGAGGCAACCCATCACCAGAAAGGCACCCCAGGTCGAGGCCGCGCGCGGAACGGGCAGGCGGTGCCACCTGACCACGCCCCACAGCAGGATCATCGCCCAGCCGGTACGGTGCAAAACGGCGGTCAGCGGGCCGATCTCGTCCAGCGCAATGCGGATCGACAGAAAAGACCCGCCCCAAAGCAGTGCGAGCAGCGAAAGCTCGGCCCAGGCGCGTGAGGAGACGGATTTTTGTTGCATGCTCATTGGAGAACGATGTCACACCACCTCAATACGCGCGACCCGTTTCTTGCGTGATTGATCTCTATGAGAACCGAAGGCGGAGTGCTGCGGCACAAACGCAAACCGCCCGGGCGAGCGCCGGGCGGTCATCTGTCATATAGGGTGGGCTGCGATCAGAATGCGAAGGTCATCGCAGCGCCAAGACCCATAAACGTGTTGTCTTCGAACTTGGTGCCGGATGCGTCTTCCGCATCACCCAGCCTGGCAAGTTCGACACCGCCGCGGATCGTCATGATGCCATCCGTATAGGTGCCGCCAAGGCCAAGGCTGATCCGCCCGTCCGTAGGTGCCAGCCGCGACGCGATGCCGCCATTCGATTTTTCGTAAGTCACGCGCGCAAAGCCCGAGAACGCGTCAGAGAACCGCCGACCAACGCCCAACTGCCAGGTGATGACATCATCGTCGATACCGGTAATCGCATCGCCCCCGGTCACTCTTTCATATTCCTGGGTCCGCACTTCCCATTTCGACCATTCGGTCCACTTGATCTGACCAAAGACCAACGTGTCCTTGGCGACGCCTGTCTGGAAATCCAGCGCCAGGGATTGCGGCAATTCAATCTCTGTCGTGGATCCCACGCCGACCACACCATAGCCTAGGGATGTCTCTGTCGTGTCGAACTCATGCGTGACGGCATTCTGCCATGTCAGGCCGACGCGCAAGGCGATATCCGGGATCTCGTAAGCTGCGCCCAGAACATATCCGAAGGCCCCATCCGTCTCGGCGTTGGCGGTAAATTCCAGGCTGGTGGGTGACGAAGCTACGGCGCTCAATGTCGCTGCAAGGTTCCGCGCCCCGATTGTCCGAGGATCAGAGGCACCATACGCTGCCTCTGCCGCAGTCGCCGCGGCGCTGGCCTCTGCGGCACCTTTGGCGGTTTGCGCGCGAATCATCTGGTCGGGAATTGCAATATCTGCCGTGCTTTCGATGTAGCGCACACCACCGTAGACCGAAATGCGGTCTGTTGCTTGGTATTTAAGGATCACCGCGGTCTGGTTGGAATCCCATTCGGCGTTCAACCCGGTGTAGAAGCCTTCCTTGTAGGTCGAGTTCGCGCCATATCCGTCATTGAAAAACAGCCCAAAGCTCAACCGGTCAGTGATGTCGGTCTTGTAGCCGACACCGGTGGACGTGTAGTCGCCCGCCATGTCGCCGGTGCTGCCGCCCCCGGCCGCTGCCACATAATCACCCGACACATTCGGAGCCACATGCGAGAACGTCAGCTCGACCTGATTGCCGTCTTCGAACAACAACCCGTAATTGTTCGACGTCCGTTCAATCCCCCCCGCGACGGCACCCGTCGCACAAAGCGCTGCGACCGACGCACCAAGCACATATGTTCTCATTTTAGTCCTCATCCCTCAGCGGCCCTTTGGCCAGTGTCCCTAAAGGAAACGTAGTCGTCGCTGGGTTGAGTGGTCAATCTTTGACCAAGCGTAAGCTGAACCTTCGCTCCGTAGCGTCACTTTGCAGCAACGGAGCGGGTTTCGCTGAGAATATTATAGTAGTTCGCGCCGAAGATCACCAATGCGCCAAGGATAACGAAAATGTCCAATGGTTCGTTATAAAACAGCATTCCGATGATTGCGATCAACGGCAGGCGTAGGAAGTCAAAGGGCATGACAACCGATGCGGGTGCAATTCGCAGCGCGTTGGTCAGGCAGAAATGCGCCACCAGCCCGGCGCAGGAAATCAGCGCGATCCATGGCCAGGTGGCGGCAGAGGGCACTGCAATGGCGCCGTCCAACCCCGCACAGATCAGGCCAAAGACCGCCTGCATGAGTACCAGCCAGAACAGAATGCAGGTGATCGTTTCGGTTCGCGTCAAAAGCTTGGTGAACACGGCGGATCCGGCAAAGCCGATTGCCGCACCTGTCGCAAACAAAAGGCGGACGTCAAAGCTGTCGGGGCTGGGCCGCGCGACGATCAGGATACCGACAAAGCCGAACAGCGCGGCGATGCATCGCGCTTTGGTCAGTTTCTCGCCAAGGATCAGCGGAGACAGCAGAACGACCCAAAGCGGAGAGGTGAATTCCAAAGCGAAGACCTGCGCCAGTGGCAGTATCGCGACTGCGTAGAACCACAGGTTCTGACCGGTAAAATGACTGATATTGCGCACCAGATGAAGGTGCATGCTGCGGGTGGTGATCTGATGGCGCGTGCCCGCCATGGTCGAGATCAGCAGGACAATGACGATCCCGGCAATCGAGCGGTAGAGCATGATTTCGAAGGTGTCCAACTCGAAGCTGACCGCGCGTCCGGCCACCGCCATCGAGGTGAAAGACGCGATCGCCCCGGTCATCCAGAGCGCGGCTTTGAACACCGGGTTGAGATCCGGTGCCGCTTGCGTTTGTGTGGACATGGTGGCGATCCTTCCGCGAGGGACATGCAGCGTGCGCGTCGGCAAGAATGACCGATACCAGTGCGGACCCTGAATGCAAACACGTCGTCTGGCTCAGCCCTTCTGTCCGATCAACTCGCACAGATGCCCTGCGCAGCCGGTCAACGCGGCATAGTCATCCTCGACCACCCAGACCGGGAATTGCTGCATGAACGGCCCGAACCGGCCCTTGTCCATGAATGCCTCGGCCAGACCCATCTGCGTCGCGTGCTGCGCCAAGGCGCGGGCGACGCCGCCGACAAGATAGATGCCGCCAAACGGCAATTGGATCAGCGCAAGGTTTCCCAGCACACGGCCCAGCAGGCGCACAGCCATTGCAACCGCATCATGGGCGCGCGGATCATTGCCTGCGGCGCAGGCCGCCATGATCTCGGCGGCGGCGAGGGCAGGGGCGTCCGACGCGCCATCCTCTTCGCAGCGCCAGGCATAAAGGCGTTCGATGCCACGGCCCGACAGCACGTCCTCGACCCCCGGAACGCCGTGCTTGCGCCCGGCAAACCGCATCAGGCGCAGTTCCTCTTCGGACTGCACCGGAAAGCTGATATGGCCGGATTCCGACGGGGGCACCAGCGTGCCGGTCTCTGTCCGGTAGACAAGTGCCGCGTTCATGCCGGTGCCGACACCGACGACAAGCCGGGCGGCATGGCTGCTGACATCCTCATCTGATCCGGGCAGGAGCAGACGCATCTTGGCCGGATCGACATGACGAAGCGCGTGACCCTGTGCCTGAAGATCGTTCAGCACCGCCACGGTTTCCAGATCCAGCGCCTGTGCCAGATCGGCCCGGTCGATCACCCAGTCCAGATTGGTCATGCGCGCCACACCTTCATGCACAGGTCCGGCGGCCGCCACCGAGGCACAGCTTGGCCGGTCCTCCCTGTCTTTGATGTAGGTTTGCAGCACATCCGTCAGGCCCGAGAAATCGGCATTTCGAAACCGGCGGATCGAGTCTGTCTGCACCCGCGGCCCGCGCGTCATCGCCACGCGGGTATTGGTGCCGCCGATATCCGCAACAATGGCGAGGGGGTCATTCATGGCAATCCTGCTACTGGTTTCTATGCACGGGGCTTACAGTGGGACGATATTCGACGTCAAATCCGTTGAGTGCCAAGCGAGGCAGAGAATATGAGAGGCCTCAAGTGTGGTTCGGGGCAGGGCCGGTTGACTGGCCGATGATCAGATCCGCCTCCATCAGGTGGGTGGGTAGCGGCAGTCCGGGATTGCGGATCATGTCGAGCAGCATCTGCGCAGACAGCCGTCCCGCCTCGCGGACCGAGGACCGTGTGGCCGTGAAGATCGGCACCTCCTGCCCGTTCGACATATAGGACAGGTCATCGTCATAAGTGATCACCGACACTTCGCGCCCCATTGTCAGCCCGGCATCCGACAGGGCGCGCCTGACCCCGATGGCCGAGATGATGGACGAGCAAAGCACTGCGGTCGGTGGATCGTCGGCCTCAAGCATCGCGCGGGTTTCGCGGTAGCCGTAAATCTCTGTCATCTCATCCGACCGCATCAGCGCCGGTTCGGGTTCCAGGCCACGCCCGGCAAGCGCCTTGATATAGCCCTGACGGCGGCGATGCGCGAAATCCAGAAACTCCAGCCCGTTAAGCAACGCAATGCGCCGATGCCCCAGATCAAGCAGAAATTCCGTGGCGCGCTGAAACGCGCGGCAGTTGTTGACATCAAGCCAAGCATAATTCCGGGTCACGTTCGATGCGCGGCCATGTGACAGGAAGGGCAGACCGAGACTGCTGAGAAGATCAATGCGCGTGTCTTCCATCTTGGGGCCGTGAACGATCAGCCCATCAACATTGCCTTTGGATTTGATCGCCCGGTAGAACTGTTCCTCATTGTCGTCATCGACCAGAGAAATCAGCATGTCATATCCGGCGGCGGAATAGCTTTCGCCCGCGCCGGCGGTGTAATCGCCAAACACCGGATTGACCATTTCATGTCGGCTGGATCGTGCAATGACGTGCCCGATCGCCATGGACTTGCCGGTTGCCAGCCCCTTGGCGCGGGCATTCGGGCTGTAATTCAGCTTGCGCGCCGATTCCAGCACGCGCTGGCGGGTCTTTTCGCTGACCTCCGGATACCCGTTCAGCGCGCGGCTGACGGTTGTCTGGGACAAGCCAAGATGTTCCGAAAGTGTTTTAAGATTCATAATTTGGCCAATCAAAGCGCTTGCATAAACGGACCATAAACGTGAAACCCGCCGAAATAAAAGCCCAAATCCTGGACGCCAGCTTAAGCCGCAATGCAGCATAAGTGCATTTGTCATTATACAAACTCTAATTGACTCAACTATATGCTGCATGCAATGGTAACGCATCCAAAGCGCTTTGATTTGACGTCGGCGCATGCGAACTATGTGACTCTGCGAAGACACGCAATCTGGGAGGATTACCATGAAAAACCGATTTCTGGCGGGCGTTGCTGCGATCGCGCTGACATCCGGCACCGCACATGCCGCAGGGCATATGCAATTCACACCGGGCGAGGGCGATTTAAACTGGGACAGCTTTAACGCCTTTGCAGACTCCCATGATTTCAGTGGTGAGCAAGTCACGATTTTCGGGCCGTGGATCGGCCCCGATCAGGCGCTTGTGGAAAGCGTGCTTGCCTATTTCGCCGAAGCCACCGGGGCTGACGTGCGCTATACCGGCTCGGACAGCTTTGAGCAGCAGATCGTCGTCGATACAGAGGCAGGTTCCGCCCCCAATGTCGCGGTCTTCCCGCAACCGGGTCTTGCCTCTGATCTGGCGCGCCGTGGCTTTCTGACGCCGCTGGGCGATGATGACGCCGCAGCATTGCGCGATAATTATGCCGCCGGACAGTCCTGGGTCGATCTGGGCACCTATGCAGGTGCCGATGGCGAGCGGCATCTTTACGCCTTTCCCTACAAGGCCGACGTGAAGTCGCTGGTCTGGTACAGCCCCGAGAATTTCGAAGATGCCGGTTACGAAGTTCCCGAAACCATGGAAGAGCTGAAAGCGCTGACCGATCAGATCGTCGCCGATGGCGAAACGCCTTGGTGCATCGGTCTGGGATCCGGCGGTGCCACGGGCTGGCCTGCGACCGATTGGGTCGAGGATATGATGCTGCGCACCCAGACGCCGGAGGTCTACGACCAGTGGACAACCAATGAAATCCCGTTCAACGACGAACGTGTCGTTGCGGCGATCGAGGAGTTCGGCTGGTTCGCGCGCAACGACGATTATGTCGCGGGCGGTGCAGGCGCGGTGGCGTCCACCGATTTCCGTGACAGCCCCAAGGGTTTGTTTGCGTCACCGCCGCAATGTTACATGCACCGTCAGGCAAGCTTTATCCCGTCCTTCTTCCCGGAAGGGACAGAGGTCGGTCTGGACGCGGATTTCTTTTATTTCCCGGCCTATGAGGGCAAGGATCTGGGCAAGCCGGTTCTGGGCGCGGGCACCTTGTTTGCCGTGACCAAGGATTCCCCCGCCGCACAAGGCCTGATCGATTTTCTGGCAACTCCCATCGCGCATGAGGTTTGGATGGCGCAGTCCGGATTCCTGACGCCGCATACCGGTGTGAACCCGGCGATCTATGCCAATGATACGCAGCGGCAGATGGGCGAGATCCTGACCAATGCCACCACCTTCCGCTTTGACGGATCGGACCTGATGCCCGGCGGCGTCGGTGCCGGATCGTTCTGGACCGGCATGGTCGACTACACCGGCGGCAAATCCGCCGAGGACGTTGCCAGCGAAATCCAGCAAAGCTGGGATGGCTTGAAGTAAGACCTTCTCTACATGCTCTCGCCATGCCCCTGCACATCGGGGCATGGTATCGAAAAAGTATCATTTTCCAATACTTTAACGGGAGAGAGGCTAATGCATCCGGCACTTCAGGGCATGCTGACCATCGTCATCGGTGTGGGGGCGTGCATCACGTATTTCTGGGGATCGAACCAGTTTCTGGACAAGGTTCTTTATCCGCCAAAAGGTCCGAATGCCGGGCGCAACATCAACCGTGCAAATATCATCCGGCCGTGGTTGTTCCTGTTTCCCGCGGTTTTCGCGCTTGGCCTTTACCTCGCCTATCCGGTGGTCGAGACGCTGCGCCTGTCGGTAACGCAGCGCATCCCCGGCGGCGGATCGGAATTTGTCGGCTTCGACAACTACGCGCAGATGTTCGGCGAGCAGAAATTCTGGGAGGCGATGCGCAACAATATGATGTGGCTGCTCGTGGTGCCTGCGGTGTCGACCGCAATGGGCCTGCTGGTCGCTCAGCTGACTGACCGGATCAAGTGGGGCGCGATTGCCAAATCGCTGATCTTCATGCCGATGGCGATTTCCTTCGTGGGCGCCGCCGTGATCTGGAAACTGGTCTATGATGCCCGGCCCCCCGGCACCGAACAGATCGGCGTGCTGAACGCCATCTATGTGGGCCTGTTGGATGGTGAGCCACAGCAATGGCTGACGACGCCGTTCTGGAACAACTTTTTCCTGATGGTCGTGCTGGTCTGGATCCAGACAGGCTTTGCCATGGTGATCCTGTCAGCAGCCCTGCGCGGCATCCCCGAGGAAACCGTCGAGGCGGCCATTGTCGATGGTGCGGGCCCGTTTCAGGCGTTCTTCAAGATCAAGGTGCCGCAGATCATGGGCACCATCGTGGTCGTCTGGACGACCATCACCATCGTGGTGCTGAAGATCTTCGACATCGTCTTTGCCATGACCAATGGCCAATGGGAGACGCAGGTCCTGGCAAATTACATGTATGACAAGCTGTTCCGGTCGAATGACTGGGGCGTGGGGTCTGCCAGTGCGATGGTCATCATGCTGCTGGTCACGCCGATTCTCGTGTGGAACGTCCACAACGCCCGCAAAGAAATGCGCTGAGGGGAAGATATCATGGATAATATCGCAGGAACCAAATCCTCTCTGACATGGGCGGTGCATATCTCTGTCGCCTTTCTGGTGGCGCTCTGGCTGTTTCCGACGGTGGGCCTGTTCGTGTCCTCGTTCCGGACGGCGGACCAGATCGCGACATCGGGCTGGTGGAAGGCGATGTTCCCACAGGAACAGAACGAGGTGCTGCGCACCGCCGCACCTGACACGCAGGTGCAGGAGGGCACGCTTTACGTCATCGAGGGCAATCTTTTCGAGACCGGTTCGGAGTCGGAGATTTCCGCCTGGGGCACGTCCTCGCGCGAGATCTCGGCCTATGGTCCCGGCGACACGGCCGATCTGGGCGAGGACGGGCGTCTGACCGTGATGGCGGATGGCAATTACCGCTACGAGAATGACACCGCATTCGAGGGCCGTCGCGGCGAGCGCGTCTTTGTCACCGCCACCGCGCCGCCTGAGTTCACTTTGGACAATTACCGACAGGTGCTGTTGTCCGAGGATGCGACCGACAGCATGGCCAAGGCGTTTTTCAACACGCTGACCGTGACCATCCCGGCGACCATCATCCCGATCCTGATCGCGGCATTCGCGGCCTATGCCTTGGCCTGGATGGATTTTCCGGGCCGGGCGCTGCTGATCGCGGCTGTGGTCGGCCTTCTGGTGGTGCCTTTGCAATTGGCGCTGATCCCGTTGTTGAAACTGCATCTGGGGATCGGCATCGGCAAAGGCTATCTGGGGGTCTGGCTGGCGCATACCGGCTTTGGCCTGCCGCTGGCGATTTATCTGTTGCGCAACTACATGGTCGGCCTGCCGCGCGACATTATCGAGAATGCGCGGGTCGATGGTGCGTCGGATTTCCAGATTTTCGTAAAGATCATCCTGCCGCTCAGCTTTCCGGCACTCGCGTCCTTTGCGATCTTCCAGTTCCTCTGGACGTGGAACGATCTGCTGGTGGCGCTGGTCTTCCTGATCGACTCGACCGGCGAAACCACGGTGATGACGCGGCAGATCGTCGAGCTTCTGGGCACACGCGGCGGCAACTGGGAGATCCTGGCAACCGCGGCCTTCGTGTCCATATCCGTGCCGCTGATCGTGTTCTTCGCGATGCAGAAATACCTGGTGCGCGGCATGCTGGCAGGTTCGGTCAAATGACATATCAAACCAAGAAAGTGCAGGCAGACATGGCTGGACAACTCGACCCGACGGACAAGAACTGGTGGCGTGGCGCTGTCATCTACCAGATATATCCGCGGTCCTACCAGGACAGCAACGGCGACGGTATCGGCGACCTGACCGGCATTGCCCAACGGCTGCCGCATATCGCCTCGCTCGGGGTTGATGCGGTCTGGATTTCGCCGTTCTTCACCTCGCCGATGAAGGATTTCGGCTATGATGTCAGCGATTATTGCGACGTCGATCCGATGTTCGGTTCGCTGGCCGATTTCGATCAGGTGATCGAAACCGCGCATGGTCTGGGCCTGCGCGTGATGATTGATCTGGTGCTGTCGCATACATCCGACCAACATCTGTGGTTCGCACAAAGCCGGGCCAGCCGGGACAGTGCGAAGGCCGATTGGTATGTCTGGGCCGATCCCAAGCCGGACGGCACCCCGCCCAACAACTGGCTGTCGATCTTCGGCGGGTCCGCCTGGCAATGGGACGGGCGACGCGAGCAATATTACCTGCACAACTTCCTGACCTCGCAGCCTGATCTGAACTTCCACAACACGGATGTGCAGGATGCGCTGCTGGACGCGGTGACCTTCTGGCTGCAACGCGGGGTCGATGGCTTTCGGCTGGATACGATCAACTTCTACTTCGCGGACAAGGCGTTGCGGGACAATCCTGCACTGGCACCCGAGGATCGCAACAACTCCATCGCGCCTTCGGTCAACCCGTATAATCATCAGGTGCATCTTTATTCCAAGAACCAGCCCGAGAACCTGGAGTTCCTCAAGCGGTTCCGTGCCGTGATAGACCCCTTCGGCGCAGCCGCAGTGGGCGAGGTTGGCGATGCGCAGCGCGGACTGGAGATCATGGCCGAATACACGTCGGGCGGCGACAAGGTGCAGATGTGCTATCCGTTCGAGCTGTTGCAGCCTGCGCGTCTGACGGCCGCCTCGGCGGTGGACATCTTCGCAAAGCTGAACGAGGCCGCGCCGGATGCCTGGCCTTGCTGGGCCTATTCCAACCATGACGTCACCCGCCACATCACCCGCTGGGATCTGTCGCCCGCCGCCGCGCGTGTCTACACGACGCTGCTGGTCTGCATGCGCGGTTCTGTCTGCATCTATCAGGGCGAGGAGCTGGGCTTGCCAGAGGCCGATGTTCCGTTCGAGGACTTGCAGGACCCCTACGGCATCGAGTTCTGGCCGGAATACAAGGGCCGCGATGGCTGTCGCACACCGATGGTCTGGGAGCCGTCCAACCAGAATGGCGGGTTCAGTTCGGCCAAGCCGTGGTTGCCGGTCAGCAATGAACATCTGCAACGTTCCGTGGTCAGTCAGGAGCAAGACCCCGGCGCGATCCTGCACCACTACCGCCGCGCACTGGCCTTCAGGCGGATGCATCCGCCGCTGATCACCGGCACCAGCAGCGAGGTCCGGCGGAAAGGCGACGTGCTGTGGTTTTCCCGCGCGCAAGACGGCAAGGAAATCTTCTGCGCCTTCAATCTCAGCGACACCCCCAGCGCGTTGGAGATGCCCGCAGGCGATTGGCATCAGACCGGGGCAGAGTTGGGCAGTGCCACCCCGTCAGCCGATGGCAAGCTGCATCTCGGCCCCTGGCAACCCTGCCTCGCGGAGCGTGATGTTTGACGAAAGACAAGGACATGAGGAAGGACCCGACATGGCCGATCTGAAGCTTACCGATGTCGAAAAGACCTATGGCGGCACGGTGAACGTGCTCAATGACATCAACCTGGACATCAAGACCGGAGAGTTGATTGTTTTCGTCGGCCCGTCTGGCTGCGGAAAGTCCACGCTGTTGCGCATGATCGCGGGGCTGGAGAAGATCACTGGCGGCACGCTGGAAATTGACGGCCAGCGGATGAACGATGTGCCGCCCAGCCAGCGCGGCATCGCCATGGTGTTCCAGTCCTACGCGCTTTATCCGCATATGACGGTGCGCGACAACATGACCTTCGCGCTGAAGATCGCCAAGAAGTCGAAGGAAGAGATTGACGCGGCGGTCGCCAAAGCGGCCAAGATCCTGCAACTGGAACCCTATCTGGACCGCCTGCCCAAGGCTTTGTCCGGGGGGCAACGACAGCGCGTCGCCATCGGCCGGTCCATCGTCCGCGACCCCAAGGTCTATCTGTTCGACGAGCCGCTTTCGAATCTTGATGCAGCCTTGCGCGTGGCCACGCGGATCGAGATCGCACAGTTGAAAGAGCAGATGCCGGACTCGACAATGATCTATGTCACGCACGATCAGGTCGAGGCGATGACCCTCGCCACCCGCATCGTCGTGCTGGCCAATAAAGGCATTGCGCAGGTCGGCAGCCCGCTGGACCTGTACGAACGCCCCAACAGCGAATTCGTGGCGCGTTTCATCGGCTCGCCTTCAATGAATTTGCTACCGGGCGAAATCACAGGAACCGGGCAGCAGACGTCGATCCGGCTGGACGGCGGCGGCACGGCTGTATCGGACGTGCCCAGCCGTTCGGAGGATATGGGCCTGAAGGTCAATGTCGGGGTCCGCCCCGAAGATCTGGTGGAGGCGACGGATTCATTCGTCTTCGAAGGCAAGGTGAATATCACCGAAGCCTTGGGGGAGGTAACGCTGTTGTATTTCGAAGCCCAGGGCGGAGGAGAGCCGGTCATCGGCAAATTGCCGGGCATCCACAAGGATCGCCGTGGCAAGACCGTCCGCCTGACCGCGGATCCCACGAAGGTTCATATCTTTTATAACGAGGTCTCGCTGCTTTACCGCTAATGGTTGTTGTGGTCTCGCCGCGCGCGGAAGGGGCCAGGCCAGTCTGGGCGGGAGGGCTGCTAGAGGTTTGGCGTGACGCTCTGACACGCAGGCTTTGGCCAACTTTCCGTGCGTGCGCTTTCCACGGCACGGGACGACATTCTCGAGGCACCGACACGATCTCCGAAACACGCAACAAAAACCAGCCATCCTACGCTATCCTGACGTCAGGTGCGGCCGCGCCTTGACAACATGCCCTAGGGTAAGGTCGAAAGTTGAAAAAAGTGTCCAAAAAAATTTCGTATAACGTTGTATTTAAATGAAAAAAGAGAAACTTAACCAGTTTTTCACTGAGTTGTTTTTGTCAAATGCGCGGCGTCGTTCTGTGAAACTTTTGTGACTTCGTGGTAGATCGACTGTTATTCACAAGTTAATCCTTGAACTGGCGCGCTTCAATTGTGCACACATAGTTGCGACTGGGATCTCGTGTCCGGCATTTGTCACTTTCTGGGAGAATACTGATGAAATATTCAACATCTTTTATCGCGGGTGCTGCGGTTTTGTGCTCGGCGCAAACCGCCTTTGCGCAGACGGAAATCGAGTTCTGGCATGCGTTTACCGGACGTCTGGGTGAACTGGTCGCCGAACAGGTAGAGACCTTCAATGCCAGCCAAAATGACTACACGGTCGTCGCCAGCCACAAGGGCAACTATTCCGAAACGCTGAACGCGGGTATCGCGGCATTTCGCGCAGGCGAGCAGCCCGACATCCTGATGGTGTTCGAGGTTGGCACGGCCACGATGATGGGTGCCAAGGGTGCGGTAAAGCCAGTCTATGAGGTCATGGAAGATGCCGGTGCCGAGTTTGACCAGTCGAAATATATCGGGTCGGTCAAAGGCTATTACACATCGGCCGATGGTAACATGCTGTCGCTGCCCTTCAACTCTTCCACGCCGGTCCTTTGGGTCAACCGCGACATGCTGGAAGAGGCCGGAATCGACCCCGATACAGATCTTTCCACCTGGGAAAATGTTGGCGCGACGCTGGACCAGTTGAAAGAGGCCGGCGTCGATTGCCCGATGACCACAGCATGGCAAAGCTGGATCCAGCTGGAAAACATGTCCGCCTACCATGACGTGCCGTTTGCCACCAAGGATAACGGTTTCGGCGGCACCGATACCGAACTGGTTTTCAACAGCGCCGCACAGGTCGCTCATATCTCGGCCCTGGGGGACTGGGCGAAAGAGGGCAAGTTCATCTATGCCGGTCGTCGCAACGAGGGCGGTGCCAACTTCCGCTCGGGCGAATGCGCGCTCTTCACCGAAAGCTCGGCCGGCTATGCAGGGATCAAGGCCGAAGCGGAATTTGCCTTTGATGTGCGTCCGTTGCCTTACTGGTCAGAGCTTGTCGATGAGCCGCAGAATACCATCATCGGCGGGGCCTCGCTTTGGGTGATGGAAGGTCAGACGGACGAGGAATACAAGGCCGTCGCGGCGTTTCTGAATTTCCTGTCCTCGCCGGAGATCCAGGCGAAGTGGCATCAGGATACCGGCTATCTGCCGATCACCACTGAAGCTGGCGAAAAGACTCGTGCGGACGGGTTCTACGATGAAAACCCCGGCACCGACATCGCCGTGATCCAGATGACAGCGAACGAGCCGACGAACAACTCCAAAGGTCTGCGCCTTGGGTCGTTCGATCAGATCCGCGGCATCATCGACGAGGAACTGGAAGCGGTCTGGGCCGGTGACAAGGACGCGCAAGCCGCGCTCGACAGCGCGGTAGAGCGTGGCAACGCGTTGCTGCGTCGTTTCGAATCTTCCCAACGCTGAATGACCACAGGGCGGTGCCGGAGCATACGGCCCGGCGCCGCCCAACACACGTTCAAAAGCCGGAGGTTCGGATGCACACCACATACAAACCGCTGATTTTCCTCGCCTGTCTCGGACTAACGGGATGCGTCATGTCAGAGCCATCAGCCAACGGTGCCGACCCCGCAGCCGGGCAAGTCACCAATGCCAGTGACGCCGGTCTATACGCCGTGCGCCCCTATCCAGATCCGGGCTCTGTCTGTCAGGTCATCGGAGAAAGCGACGCAACACGCGAATTTCTGGACGATGCCGCCCTGCTTATCGGTTGCCCGACCCAGCAACGCAGCGCCATTGCCGACCGAATGAACGAAGGGGCGAGGGTGGTTGCACAGGTTCGCCAGTGGACGCTTCTTTCGGTGCCCATGCGATAACCTGTCTTACCGGAGCAATCCTGACACATCATGGAAAAGCGCGTCACCTTCAAAGGCATCTGGTTGCCGATCCTGCTGGTCCTGCCGCAGATAGTCATCACGGCTGTGTTCTTCTTCTATCCGGCGGGGCAAGCGGTCTGGCAGTCGCTGTTCATTCCCGACCCGTTCGGCCTGTCGATGCAATGGGTCGGGCTTGGGAATTTCGAGTACCTGTTTTCCGACCCGTATTACCGTGCGTCTTTCGTGACAACCGCAGTGTTTTCTATCCTCGTTACAGTGGTTTCCATGGGCGTGGCGCTGTATCTCGCGCTGCTTGCGGATCGGCTGATCAAGGGGGCGGGCGCGTATCGGACGCTGTTGATCTGGCCCTATGCTGTTGCGCCTGCTGTAGCGGGGGTTCTGTGGCTGTTCATGTTCAACACGCGCGTGGGCGTCGTGTCATGGTATCTGGGCCTTCTGGGCTATGACTGGAACCACGTTCTGAACGAGGGCGAAGCGATGGGCCTCGTCGTCGTGGCCTCCGCCTGGGGGCGGATCAGCTATAACTTCCTGTTTTTCCTTGCCGGACTTCAGGCCATTCCCAAATCGGTGATCGAGGCTGCGGCCATTGATGGCGCCCATTTCTGGACACGGTTTCGCACCATCGTCTTTCCGCTCTTGTCGCCCACGACGTTTTTTCTGCTTGTCGTGAACATCATCTACGCCTTTTTCGAAACCTTCGGCGTCATTCACACGATCACCAGCGGCGGCCCTCAACAGGCCACGACGATCCTTGTTTACAAGGTGTTTTCCGATGGATTTGTCGGGCAGGATTTGGGGTCGTCCGCCGCGCAATCAGTCGTGCTGCTGTTCCTCGTTTCAATCCTGACGGTGGTTCAGTTCAAGTTCATCGAACGCAGGGTGCATTACTGATGGCAGAGCGGAACGGCATGGTTGAAAAGCGTGGCGCGGGGCTGTGGCTGACCCATCTGGGGCTGATTATCGGCGTCCTTTTCATCTTCTTTCCGATCTGGCTGGCCTTCGTGGCCTCGACGGTGACGCAGGCCGATATTGTCCGCCCGCCAATGCCACTGTTGCCCGGCGATCAGTTCTTCGAGAATTACGGACGCGCCCTGACGTCCGGGGTAAATGCCCCGGTTGCCACGATGCTGTTGAATTCCATGGTGATGGCGCTTGGAATTGCGGTGGGCAAAATCGCGATTTCGCTGCTCTCGGCCTTTGCCATCGTTTATTTCCGGTTCCCGCTGCGCAAGCTGTTCTTCTGGTTGATTTTCCTGACCCTGATGCTGCCCGTTGAGGTGCGGATCGTGCCGACATATGAGGTCATCGCGAATTTCGGGATGCTCAACAGCTATCAGGGGCTGATCCTGCCGCTGATTGCCTCGGCCACCGCGACCTTCCTGTTCCGCCAGTTCTTTATGACCGTGCCGGATGAATTGGCCGAGGCGGCGCGGGTCGATGGCGCAAAGCCGATGCGCTTCTTCTTCGATATCCTGCTTCCGATGAGCCGGACAAACATCGCGGCGCTTTTCGTCATTCTGTTCATATACGGCTGGAACCAGTACCTGTGGCCGTTGCTGATAACCACCGACCCTGACATGAACACGATCGTCATGGGCATCAAACAGATGTTCCCCAGCGGCGACGATACCGCCGATTGGCCGGTGATCATGGCGACGTCGATTCTGGCGATGGTGCCGCCGGTTCTGGTGGTGGTGGGAATGCAGCGGTTGTTCGTGCGCGGACTGGTGGAGAGCGAGAAATAATGGCGACTGTCACACTTCAAAACGTCAAGAAGTCTTTCGGGAAAACCGATGTCATCCATGGCATTGATCTTGATATTGCCGATGGCGAATTTATCGTGATCGTCGGGCCGTCCGGCTGCGGCAAGTCCACCTTGCTGCGCATGGTTGCGGGGCTGGAAACCGTCACATCCGGTGAGGTGAGGATCGGCGGTAAACTGGTCAACGATGTCGAGCCGATGGATCGCGACATCGCAATGGTGTTCCAGAACTACGCGCTTTACCCGCATATGTCGGTCTTCGACAATATGGCCTACGGGCTCAAGATCGCCAAAACCCCCCGGTCCGAGATTGAAGAGCGTGTGGCAAGTGCCGCAGAGCTTTTGCAGCTTGAACCCTATCTGCACCGTAAACCGCGCGAATTGTCGGGCGGGCAGCGTCAGCGCGTGGCCATGGGCCGCGCCATCGTGCGCAAACCCGCCGTGTTCCTGTTCGACGAGCCGCTCAGCAACCTTGACGCCAAGCTTCGTGTGCAGATGCGGCTGGAGATCAAGGCGTTGCAGCGCAAACTGGGTGTCACGGCGCTTTACGTCACCCACGATCAGGTCGAAGCGATGACGCTCGCGGATCGTATGGTGGTGATGAATGGCGGGGTCGCGGACCAGATTGGCAAACCGCTGGAGGTTTACGCCGACCCGCAGACAGCCTTTGTCGGCGGGTTCATCGGCTCGCCGCCGACGAATTTCCTGAATGCCGGGCTGATACCGGGGCTCGCCACCGGCAACACCATCGGCATTCGGCCCGAGCATCTGGTACTGGGCGCGGATGGGCGGCTTCAGACAACCGTCGCCTATACCGAAGCACTGGGTGCCGAGACATTGATCCACTGCCGTCTGCCGGACGGCAATCAGATCACCGCGCGGCAGGACGCGACGCAGCGCATCCCGGCCGAGGGCGAAACCATCGGCATTGATTGGAACGATGGCGACGCGATGCTGTTCGATGCTGGTGGCCGCCGCACCGGAAAGGTCTAGTCTGCGCGGCGTTGTTCGCAGGGATTTCAGATCTTATGATCCAGAAAGGGGCCGCCGGCGGCGTGTCTTGGTTGGACTTGATATACTTGCATTTTGTGCGTCTTCCGGACGTCGTCCTAGTCTGTCGGCTTTGGTAGCAAGATTAACGAAGACGCCGCCACTCTTCATCCGTTTGAACCTGAAGGCGTTCCTGCATTTGAAGCACTGCGGTCAAAGGCAACAAGCGCGTACTGTTAGATCGGTCGATCTATTGGAAGAGATACGACAGCTGCCAGAGGCACACTTAGCGCATGGCCATAAGCATCCTTCGACACTCACGGCTGTGTCACCTGAAATTGATGATCTGAGGTTTACAAACCCGTTCAACGGCCATTCGCGGATTTATTTCGAACCGCGAATCATCGGTCAGATATTTGACGGCTTCAATCTACGACCAAGGTCTGTGCAATTCTTATTTTATAAGAATCGCTTTCATGCCCGGTCATCGTGCAATCTGTCACGGCGTAAGCATACGCAGAATAAGGAGATATCGACATGGCATGGACGAAACCGAAGATCCGCGAAATCGAATGCGGGATGGAAATCAACATGTACGGACCCGAAAGCGACGAAGAGCGCGAAGTGCTGTTCTGAACGACCTGCGCGGATTAATGGAATGACGTTTCGCGCATATATTCTGGGCGCTGCGGCGGGCGGTGGCCTGCCGCAGTGGAATTGTGGTTGCCAGAACTGTAATCTTGCGCGCATCGGGCAGATACCGCAGCAGACGCAATCCTCGCTGGCGGTGTCCGGGAATGGCCGGGATTGGGCGATCCTCAATGCCTCGCCTGACATCCGACAGCAACTGGCCGATGCGGCCCCTCTACATCCCACAGGCTCGCGAACGCTTCCTTTGAGTTCTGTTCTTGTGACCAATGGAGACATTGACCACGTGGCCGGGCTGCTGACCTTGCGCGAAATGCAGCCCTTCACGCTATTCGCGACACGGGCGATCCACGATGTGCTGGACACCAACACAATTTTTGATGCCCTGCGCCGGGACGTCGTCGCGCGGGAATCCATCGCGCTGGAACAGCCATTCGAACTGGCACCGGATCTTGCGGCGGAACTTTTCCCAGTGCCGGGCAAGGTCCCGCTTTACCTTGAGGGGGAGACCGTCGAAACCGGCCAGATCGGTGAGAATACCGTTGGTGTGGCGCTGACCTTGGGTAAGACACGGGTCTACTACATTCCCGGCTGTGCGACGCTGAACGACACATTGCGAACGCGGCTGGATGGTGCGGATCTGGTGTTTTTCGACGGAACACTCTGGCAGGATGACGAGATGATCCGCGCCGGGCTGGGACAGAAAACCGGCCAGCGTATGGGCCACATGTCGATGTCGGGGCAGGACGGGTCTATCGCGGCGTTTCGCGAGCTCAATATTGGCCAGAAGGTTTTTGTTCATATGAACAACACGAACCCTGTTCTACGCCCCAACGGGGCCGAGCGTGCCGAAGCGCAGGCCGCCGGATGGACAATAGGGCAGGATGGAATGGAGATTACGGCATGACCCGCGTACCGCAGTCACGCGAAGCTTTCGAAGCCCGGCTGCGCCAGATCGGGGCCGAGCGTTATCACGATCTGCATCCGTTTCACGACCGGTTGCACGGCGGTGGGTGCACGCCTGAACAGGTGCAGGCCTGGGTTATCAACCGGTATTATTATCAGCGTTCTATCCCGATGAAGGACGCCGCTTTCATGAGCCGGGTCGAGGATTCCAACCTGCGGCGCATCTGGCGTTCGCGGATGGAGGATCACGACGGCACGGATGCAAACGAAGGTGGCATTCGGCGCTGGCTGCGTCTGGCAGAGGCGGTGGGGCTTGATCCGGACTATGTTGCCTCCTGCGACGGGGTGCTTCCGGCGACAAGATTTGCCGTCGATGCCTATGTGCGCTTTGTCCGTGAAAAGACGTTGCTGGAAGCGGTGGCCGCGTCCCTGACGGAACTCTTTGCTCCGAAGATCCACGCCAATCGCATCGAGGGGCTGCTGAAGAACTACGCTTTCGCCGACGATTCATCGCTGTCCTATTTCCGCAACCGTCTGAAAGAAGCGCCCAAGGATGTGGCCTTTGGTCTGGCTTGGGTGCTGGATCATGCCGATACGTCGGAAAAGCAGGACGCGGCGGCAAAGGCGCTGATCTTCAAGACGGATGTCCTCTGGTCGCAGCTTGACGCGCTTTGGGGCGCTTATGTGGAGCCGGCGCGCATCCCGCCCGGCGCATGGCAGCCCGGAACCGGTACCCTGATCCGGCAGGCATCCTGATGGCGCCCGACGACGTTCCTTTTCTGCCGCGCGGTGTGCGGCTTCATTTTGACAAGGTCCGTGACACCTGGGTGCTACTGGCCCCGGAACGGGCGATAACGCTTGATGCGGTGGGCCACGCCATCCTTGGCGAAGTTGACGGCACCCGCAGCTTTGGCGAAATCGCACAAGCGCTGGCCGCGCGATATGACGCCCCCGTCGAACAGATCACCGGGGACAGTGCGGGCTTTCTGGGCGCGCTGCGCGACAGGCGATTTCTGGAGGTTGCACCGTGAAAATACCGCCCCCCATCGCCATGTTGGCAGAGCTGACACATCGGTGTCCGCTGTCCTGCCCCTATTGTTCGAACCCGCTGGAACTGGCCCGGCAAGAGACTGAACTGGACACCGAAACCTGGGCGCGAGTCTTCCGCGAAGCGGCGGAGTTGGGCGTCTTGCAATTGCATCTCTCTGGCGGCGAACCCGCCTCGCGCCGGGATCTGACGCAGCTGGTTCTGGCCGCCCGTGAGGCCGGGCTTTACACCAACCTCATCACCTCTGGCATCGGGTTGACCGAGCGGCGCTTGCAAGAGCTTGACAAGGCCGGGCTGGACCACATCCAGCTGTCTCTGCAAGGCACCACAGCCGAAATGGCGGATGCGGTTGGCGGGTACAAAGGCGGCTTCGTGCGCAAGATGCAGGTGGCCGAATGGATCGGCGCGATCGGCTTTCCGCTGACATTGAATGCCGTGCTTCATCGTCATAACCTGCACCAATTGCCGCGCGCGCTGGAAATGGCCGTTGAAATGGGTGCCCGCCGGATCGAGGTCGCGACCGTGCAGTTCCATGGCTGGGCATTGAAGAACCGCGGTGCCCTGATGCCCACGCATGCGCAAGCGAAAGAAGCGACCCGGATCGTGGCAGAGGCGCGCGCGGCGCTGAAAGGCACGCTGGTCATCGACTATGTTCCGGCGGATTACCACGAGGATTACCCAAAGCGCTGCATGGGCGGCTGGGGGTCTTCGGGGTTGAACGTGGCCCCGGATGGGCAGGTGTTGCCTTGCCACGCCGCGCAAAGCATCCCGCATCTGAAATTTGACCGGGTGACGGACAAATCCCTGTCCGAGATCTGGTATCAGGGCGCGGCTTTTAACGCCTACCGCGGAACCGACTGGATGGCTGAACCCTGCAAGTCCTGTGACCGCAAGCTGAAGGATTTCGGCGGCTGTCGCTGTCAGGCTTTCGCGCTTCTGGGTGACGCCACGGCGACAGACCCGGTGTGTGTGAAATCGCCCCAACATGGCTGGCTGACGTCGCAAACTCAGGCAGAGCTGCAAGGCGCCGACGCTCCCGCGCTTGGCGATCCTGTCGCTGGCGAGGCCGGGGACGTCTTTGATACGTCAGAATTGACCTATCGCGTGCTTCCCCGTCCGTAAGGCGCGCGGCCCGAGTTTCGTCACTACGCGTCGCAATTGCATCCGGGCGAATGTTCCTTTTGATACGGCACTCAACATGCGACCCGAGCGCGCATCTGGGAGCGTTCCTATTTCGTTCTTCGTTTTGGGTTGGCGAAACGCTGACTGTCCACTATGTGTTAACAGTCAATCGCAGGGGCAGTTATGGCTGAGTTGAAGCATATCGAGGTGCGCGGCGCGCGCGAGCATAACCTCAAGAATATCGACGTGGACATTCCGCGAGACCAACTGGTGGTGATCACCGGGCTGTCGGGCTCGGGCAAGTCGTCGCTCGCCTTTGACACGGTCTATGCCGAAGGGCAGCGCCGCTATGTGGAATCGTTGTCGGCCTATGCCCGGCAATTCCTTGATATGATGCAGAAACCAGATGTGGATCATATCAGCGGTCTCAGCCCCGCGATCTCTATCGAGCAGAAGACGACCTCGAAGAACCCACGCTCGACCGTTGGCACGGTGACCGAGATTTACGACTATATGCGTCTGCTGTTTGCCCGGGCCGGTACGCCCTACAGCCCTGCAACCGGCCTGCCCATCGAGGCGCAACAGGTGCAGGACATGGTCGACCGCGTGATGACGATGGAGGAGGGGACGCGGGCCTACCTTCTGGCCCCGATCGTGCGCGACCGTAAAGGCGAATACCGCAAGGAATTCATAGAGTTGCGCAAGCAGGGTTTCCAGCGTGTCAAGGTCGATGGCACCTTCTACGAGCTGGACGAACCGCCGACACTGGACAAGAAGTTCCGCCACGATATCGACGTTGTGGTTGACCGTCTGGTCGTCAAGGAAGGTCTGGAGGTGCGTCTGGCCGACAGTTTCCGTACCGCGCTGGACCTGGCCGATGGCATCGCCGTGCTGGAAACCGCCGTCAGTGAGGGCGAGCCGGAGCGAATGACCTTCTCCGAGAAATTCGCCTGTCCCGTCAGCGGCTTCACGATCCCCGAGATCGAACCGCGCCTGTTTTCGTTCAACGCGCCGTTCGGGGCTTGCCCGGAATGCGACGGGCTGGGGGTGGAACTGTTCTTCGACCCCAATCTGGTCGTCCCCGACACAACGCTGAAGATCGGCGACGGGGCACTGGCACCGTGGCGGAAGGGCAAATCGCCCTATTTCACACAGACCATCGAAGCCATTGCCAAACATTACGAATTTGACAAATCGGCCAAGTGGAAGGATCTGCCCGCGCATGTACAGCAGGTTTTTCTGTACGGGTCCGGCGAGGACGAGATCCCTTTCCGTTACGACGAGGGTGGCCGTGTCTATCAGGTTGAGCGGAGCTTTGAAGGCGTCATTCCGAATATGGAGCGGCGCTATCGTGAAACGGATTCCAACTGGATCCGCGAAGAATTCGAGCGTTATCAGAACAACCGGCCCTGCGGCACTTGCGGCGGATACCGCCTGCGCGAAGAGGCACTGGCAGTGAAGATCGGGCCGTCCGATGGCAAGCCAGAGGACTTGCTGCATGTCGGGCAGGTCGTCCAGATGAGCATTCGCGAGGCGTTTGACTGGTGCGAAGCCGTGCCGGGCCAACTGACCGCTCAGAAGAACGAGATCGCCCGCGCCATCCTCAAGGAAATCCGCGAGCGGCTTGGCTTTCTGAACAATGTGGGTCTCGAATATCTGACGCTTTCGCGCAACGCAGGCACGCTGTCGGGTGGCGAGTCGCAACGGATCCGCTTGGCCAGCCAGATCGGTTCTGGCCTGACGGGGGTGCTCTATGTTCTGGACGAGCCGTCGATCGGTCTGCATCAGCGCGACAATGACCGGCTGCTTGGCACGCTGAAAAACCTGCGCGATCAGGGCAATACGGTGATCGTTGTCGAACATGACGAAGAGGCCATCCGCGAGGCGGATTACGTCTTTGATATTGGTCCCGGTGCCGGTGTTCACGGCGGGCAGGTGGTCAGCCGCGGCACGCCCGAGGAGATCATTGCCGATCCTGCCAGCCTGACCGGGCAATACCTGTCAGGCGCGCGCGAAATCGCCGTGCCTGAGGCGCGTCGCAAAGGCAACAAGAAGAAGCTGAAGGTCGTCAAGGCCACCGGCAACAACCTCAAGAACGTGACGGCGGAATTTCCGCTGGGCAAGTTTGTCTGCGTGACCGGCGTGTCAGGTGGGGGCAAGTCCACGCTGACGATCGAGACGCTGTTCAAGACGGCCTCGATGCGGTTGAACGGGGCACGGCAGACGCCTGCACCGTGTGAGACGATCAAGGGATTGGAACATCTCGACAAGGTGATCGACATCGACCAACGCCCCATCGGGCGGACGCCGCGATCCAACCCTGCGACTTATACCGGCGCGTTCACGCCGATCCGTGACTGGTTCGCCGGGCTGCCAGAGGCCAAGGCGCGCGGCTACAAGCCCGGTCGGTTCAGTTTCAACGTCAAGGGTGGCCGCTGCGAGGCCTGTCAGGGTGACGGCGTCATCAAGATCGAGATGCATTTCCTGCCCGATGTCTATGTGACATGCGAGACCTGCAAGGGCGCGCGTTACAACCGTGAAACACTGGAAATAAAGTTCAAAGGCAAGAGTATAGCCGATGTTCTTGATATGACGGTTGAAGACGCTCAGAGCTTTTTCAAGGCCGTGCCGTCGATCCGGGACAAGATGGACGCGCTGGCCCGTGTCGGGCTTGGTTATATCAAGGTCGGCCAGCAAGCGACGACGCTTTCGGGCGGTGAGGCGCAGCGGGTGAAGCTGTCCAAGGAACTGTCAAAACGCTCCACGGGGCGCACGCTGTATATTCTGGACGAGCCGACCACCGGCCTGCATTTCGAGGATGTGCGCAAGCTGTTGGAGGTGCTGCACGAGCTGGTCGATCAGGGCAACTCGGTCGTGGTGATCGAGCATAATCTCGACGTGATCAAGACCGCCGACTGGATCATCGATATTGGCCCCGAAGGCGGCGATGGCGGCGGCGAGATCGTGGCCACGGGAACCCCCGAGAAGGTTGCGGAAGAGCCGCGCAGTCACACGGGGCATTACCTCAAGGGTATGCTGAGCGCCCGTAAGGTGGCGGCAGAGTAGGGCACTGCTACCAGTCGCTGCGATCAATCGAGGATCGCAGCAACCGCACCGATCAGGTCCAGCACCTCGCGTGTTTCACGGTCGACCCGCAGCACCTGATCGCCCACGCGGTAGTAGGTGTCGCTTGGGTCCAGCCCATAACGACCCGGTTCGCGGATGATTATGTAATCGCCGCGCCGCACGACCTCGCCGACGCGGTAATGGTAGCGGTCATGATCGTCATCCCGAATGCCTTGCTTCTTCGCAAGTCCGGGTGGGACGCAGGCCGGGCTCTTCTTGGCCAGTCCTGGGGGGCACGCCTTCGGCCCGGCAAGTCCCGCAGGAGCCGTGCCAACCGTCATCAATCCGGCAAGCATGGCAATGGCAGCAAGTTTCATGTGCATGACTGTTTCTCCAGAGTCGTTCCAAACGCCAATGCGCCGGTATCCAGAAATGTTCCAGCTGTTTCAGTTTCGCGCGCGGATCCTTGCCGTCATGCGGCGGCGACTTGCCTACTTGGTCTTGCAGGTGTTGATGCCGAGCAGCGCATAGGGCGGGCAGGAGCCCATGGCCGCCGTCGCCAGCATCGCCACGCCGACGACGCCCGCAATCCAAGCCCAACCGCCCGTAAGCGACGTGAAGACCAACAGCAGCAGCACGACGCCCAGCACGGCGCGGATCATCCGGTCGGTCTGGCCCATGTTTTTCGCAAGCATTTTCTTTTCTCCAATGAAGGTTTCATTCGAGGCTGAGCTTAACGACATATACAATTCGCGGAATATGACACAGATCAACTCCGCGCGCGTTTCTCGAATCGCGGCAGCATGGCAGAGAAATCCTTGCCTCTGCCATCCTCGTCCTCGACAAACCGCTTGTAGAGTTCCAGTGCGGCCGCGCCCATCGGCGTGTCAGCATCCGCCGCATCCGCAGCCTGCTGCGACAGGCCAAGGTCTTTCAGCATCAGTTCGGCCGCAAAACCTGGCAGGTATCCGTTATCGGCGGGTGATTGCGGACCAACCCCCGGTGCCGGACAATAGGCGTTCATCGACCAGCTATAGCCTGAAGAGGTGGAGACAACGTCGAACATTGCCTCGCGCGCAAGACCCAGCTTGTCGGCCAGCGCGAAGGCCTCGCATGTGGCAATCATGGTGACGCCTAGGATCATGTTGTTGCAGATCTTCGCGGCCTGCCCGTTGCCCGACGGACCGCAATGCACCGCTTTCTGGCCCATGACCTCGAACAGTGGCGCGGCCTTGGCAAAGCCTGTGTCGTCCCCGCCCACCATGAAGGTCAGCGTCCCGCCCGCAGCTCCACCGACCCCGCCGGATACCGGCGCGTCCAGCGCTGACAGGCCCGCCGCCTGCGCCTGCTCGGCCACGGCGCGCGCACTGTCCACATCGACAGTAGAGCAATCCAGAAACACCGCGCCATTTGTCATGGCCGGGATGATCTGGTCCGCGACATCGCGCAAAATCGCGCCACTGGGCAGCATGGTGATGACGACATCGGCCCCTGTTGCGGCCTCCGCGGCGCTTTTCGCCACTGATGCGCCCTCGGCCGTGGCACCCGCCACGTCAAAGCCGATCACATCATGTCCGGCCTTCACAAGATTGGCGGCCATCGGCGCGCCCATATTGCCCAATCCGATAAACCCGATCTTCATGCGTTAATCCTTTCCGTCGAAACTCAATACGTCAGCGCCCAGCGGTTGCAACATCTGCGACACCTCATCCGCAGGCACGCCGTCGATATTGTGCCGCCAGTTCGGGTTGCGATCCTTGTCGATGATCGCGGCGCGGATCCCTTCCAGAAAATCGCCGTGTTCCATGATGCGCCAAGAGACGCGATATTCAAGCGCCAACGCATCCCGGACCGTCAACGGCCCGGAACGCAACCGGCGCAGCATTTCCAGCGTCAGCGCCATCGACAACGGGGATGATCGCATCATGGCCTTGAGGGTCTCGGCGGCAAAGGTGCTGCTGTCCTGACGCAGCGCTGCTACGAGATCGGCAAGCGTATCTGTACTGAACAGCGTGTCGATCCGCGACTGGTGCCCGGCGAGTGTGCTTTCCGGTGCGGGACGCGACGCCGCTGAGATTGCTGTGATGTCGCCGCTCTGTTCAAGCGTCGCGATAAGCTGGGGCCACGCATCCTCTGGCACGAAAGCGTCGGCAAATCCCGCATGGATCGCGTCGCCCGGACCCATCCGCGCGGCGGTCAGGCCAAGATATTCGCCAAGCCTGCCCGGCGCGCGCGCCAGAAGGCAGGACCCGCCGACATCCGGCACAAAGCCGATACCGCATTCGGGCATGGAGATTCGGCTGCTATCGCCCACGATCCGGTGCGAGGCATGCCCGCCCAGACCGACACCGCCGCCCATCGTGAAGCCCTGCATCAGGCTGACGACAGGTTTGGGATACTCGGCAAGCGCCGCATTCATCCGGTATTCGTCATGCCAGAATTGCCGCCCATAGGCGTAGTCGCCATGCGCCCCGGTACGGTACATCTCGGCAATATCGCCACCGGCGCAGAACGCCTTGTCGCCTTGCCCGTCGAGGATCAGCAGGTCCACGTTCGGATCATCGCGCCAATCCTCCAACGCTTTCGCGATGTCGAGACACATGTCATAGGTCAACGCGTTCAGCGCCTTCGGGCGGGTCAGGGTGATCCGTCCGGCGCGGCCTTCGCGGCGGATGTGACTGTCCATGCTCATGCCCGCTCTGCCAACATCTGACGCGAGATGATCAGGCGCATGATCTCGTTCGTGCCTTCGAGGATCTGATGCACGCGCAGATCGCGGACGATCTTTTCGACTCCGTAATCGCCGAGATAGCCATAGCCGCCATGCAGTTGCAGGCATTGGTTGGCCACATCAAAGGCCGCGTCGGTGACGTAAAGCTTTGCCATGGCGCAGAATTTTGTGGCATCGGGTGCCTGATTGTCCAGCTTCCACGCGGCCTGACGCAGGAAGATCCGTGCCGATTGCAGCGCGACCTCCATTTCCGCCAGCCGGAACTGGAGCGCCTGAAACCGGTCGATGGTCTGGCCGAAGGCCTTGCGCTCGCCCATATAGGCCAGCGTCAGGTCCAGCGCGTTTTGGGCGCCACCAAGCGCGGAGGCCGCGATGTTCAGACGGCCGCCATCCAGCCCCGCCATCGCATAGGAAAAACCGCGCCCCTCTTCGCCGATCAGGTGGTCAAGCGGCACGGTGCAATCGTCGAATTGCACCTGGGCGGTGGGTTGCGCGCGCCAGCCCATTTTGTCCTCCAGCCCGCCAAAGCTAAGACCCGCTGTGCCATCCTCGATCACGACGGTCGAGATGCCCTTTGGCCCGTCTTCGCCGGTGCGGACCATGGTGATATAGGCGTCTGAATAGTCCGCGCCCGAGATAAAGGCCTTGGTGCCGTTCAGCACATAGCCCTCATTCGTCTTGTTGGCACGGGTCCGCAGGGCAGACGCGTCAGAGCCTGAACCGGGCTCGGTCAGGCAATAGCTGAACAGTTTCGACATGGTGCAGAGGTCAGGAAGCCATTTCGCCTTCGTCTCTTCACTGCCGAACTTGTCGATCATGCCGCCGCACATATTGTGGATCGACAGGAACGACCCCACGGCGGGGCAGGCCATCGCCAGCGCCTCGAAGACCAGCGTGGCGTCAAGCCGCGACAGACCCGATCCACCGAAATCTTCGGACACATAAATGCCGCCGAGGCCAAGTTCCGCCACCCGCGGCCACAGATCCTTGGGAATGGTGCCCTGTTTTTCCCAGTCGCGCGCAAAGGGTGCGATATGTTCCTGCCCGAAGGCGCGTGCCATGTCGAAAATGGCGGTCTGTTCCTCGCTCAGCGCGAAATCCATGATGTCCCCTCCGGCGGTAGTGAATTGAACGAATGGTTAATTCGGGTTTGTTGCAGGAGTGTTTCGAGTGTTCAAGGGCATGTCCCAATGATCTGGCTGCCTTCCGATCAGAAAACGTGTCGCCATTTCCGGTCCCCGTCAAAGCCCTTCGTGGAACTCCTCGACCAGATGGGCAACCACGGCGCGCATCTGCCCTTCGTGGTCCTTGCCGTCCGCTTTGGCTGTCGCCAGCACCTCGCGTTGCCGGGTTGATGATGTTCCATCCGCGGCGATGCGGCGCAACTGTTCGATGTCTCGCATGCATTTCAGGGTGCCTGCGTCCTCTTCGACAAGCGCGATCAGTTCATCGACCAATTCGTGAAACGGGACGATTTCGCCCCGGCCAAAATCAATCAGCCCTTCGGTGACGCCGTAGCGCTGCGCCCGCCAGCGATTTTCGCTGATCAGGAAGCGATCATAAATTCGCCAGCGTTGGTTCTTGACGCGAAGCCGCCACAGCATCCGCAGCAGGCATTGGTTCAGTGCCGCCAGCGCCAGCGTGTCCTCAAGCCGGGGCGACACGTCCATGATGCGCGTTTCCAGCGTTGGAAACTGTGCGGAGGGACGCAGATCCCACCAGATTTTCGAGATATCTTCGATCACGCCCAGTTCTATCAGGACATCGACAGAGCGTTGAAAATCCTGCCAGCTTTCGAATTGCGGGGGCAGGCCGGTGCGGGGCAGGTTGTCAAAAACAGAGATGCGGTAAGACGCCATCTTGGTGTCCTGCCCCTGCCAATAGGGCGAAGAGGTCGACAGCGCCAGAAGATGCGGCAGGAAATACGACATTTGCCGCATCAGATCCGCCCGCAGCAGATCGTCGTTCAATCCGACATGCACATGGCAACCGCAGATCAGCATACGCCGCGCCACGCCGCCGAGATCGCGCTCCAGTGTGTTGTAGCGGTCCTTGTCAGTGTGGCTTTGGGTCTTCCAGTCGGCAAGCGGGTGGCAGGACGCGGCGATCGGGGCCAATCCGTATTTGCGCGCATGTTTCGACACTGTGTTACGCAACCGTTTAAGGTCCTCGCGCGCCTCGCCGGTATCGGCGCAGACCTTGGTGCCGACCTCTATCTGACATTGCAGAAATTCGGGACTGACCTGATTTTCAAGCTCTGACATGCAAGCATTCATCAGCCCGTCTGGCGCTTCGGCCAGCGCATATGTCTCCAGGTCAACGAGCAGGTATTCCTCCTCGATGCCGATGCTGAAGGCGGGTTCTGTCACAGGCTGCCCCTCTTGATCGCTTTGCTCAGTTGACCAGAGCATGCCGGGCAGGGCAAGCCTCGCGCGAACGCCACATGGCGAAAGGGCGGCCCGTGAAGTCGCCCTTTACTGGTCATTTATCTGGCGTCAGGCGCGGATCAGTCCATCGCCTTGAAGTTGAACTCTCCGCCGTCCTTGATGCCAGAGAACCAGCGCGCCGTGACGGTCTTGGTCTTGGTGTAGAACCGGAACGCATCGGGGCCGTATTGGTTGAGATCGCCAAAGGCCGATTTCTTCCAGCCGCCGAATGTGTGGTAGCTCAGCGGCACCGGGATCGGGAAGTTGATGCCGACCATGCCGACATTGACCCGGTGGGCAAAGTCGCGCGCCGTGTCGCCATCCGCCGTGTAGATCGCTGTACCGTTGCCATAGGGATTGTCGATCACAAGGTTCAGCGCGTCCTCGTAGGTCTCGGCACGCACGGTGCTGAGGACGGGGCCGAAGATCTCTTCCTTGTAGATGTCCATATCGGGCGTCACGTTGTCAAACAGTGACGGACCGACGAAAAAGCCATCCTCATAGCCTTGCAGGCTGAAGTTTCGCCCGTCGATGACCAGCTTGGCGCCCTGATCCACCCCGGAATTGACCAGCCCTTCGATCCGCTCTTTGGAGGCGGCGGTGATGACAGGGCCATAGTCCACATCGTCGCCGGACGTGTAGGGACCGACCTTCAGCTTTTCGACGCGCGGAATCAGGCTTTCCATCAGCCTGTCGGCGGTTTCCTCGCCCACAGGCACGGCAACAGAAATCGCCATGCAGCGTTCGCCCGCCGCGCCGAAACCTGCGCCCACAAGCGCGTCGGCGGCCTTTTCGATGTCAGCATCCGGCATGATAATCATGTGGTTCTTGGCACCGCCGAAGCATTGCGCCCGCTTGCCATTATTCGCGGCACGGCCATAGATATACTGGGCAATCGGAGTCGATCCGACAAAGCCAACGGCCTGCACGGTGTCGTTGTCGAGGATCGCATCCACGACTTCCTTGTCGCCATTGATGACCTGAAGCACGCCGTCGGGCAGACCGGCCTCTGTCAGCAACTCGGCCAGACGCAGCGAGGTTGACGGGCAGCGTTCGGACGGTTTCAGGATCATCGCGTTGCCGCAGGTCAGGGCAGGGGCCATTTTCCACAGCGGGATCATCGCGGGGAAGTTGAACGGCGTGATGCCGGCAACCACACCCAGCGGCTGGCGCATGGAATACAGGTCAATGCCGGGGCCACCATCATCGGTGAACTCGCCTTTCAGCAGCGACGGCCCGCCCATGCAAACCTCGACGACTTCCAGCCCGCGCTGCACGTCACCGCGCCCATCGGGCAGGGTCTTGCCATGCTCGCGGCTGACCAGTTCTGCCAGCTCGTCCATATGCTCGTTGATCAGCGCGCCGAATTTCATCATCACCCGCGCGCGGCGCTGCGGGTTGGTGGCACCCCAGGCCTTCTGCGCCTCTTCGGCCTTGGCAACGGCATCGTTCAACTCTTCGACGGTCGCCAGCGGCACCTTGGCCTGCACTTCGCCCGTGGCCGGGTTCATCACATCGGCAAACCGGCCCGACGTGCCCTTGACGTGCTTGCCATTGATATAGTGGCTGAGTTCCTGCATCCGATATTCCTCCTTGGATCCGAGATTGCCGCCACAATAGTCTTGCAAAAATGCGGAAAGAAGGCCCAATTTGCCAAAAAGACATTGCAGAAATGCAGAGGGGGACAAATGGCGCAGGGCTGGGACGATATGCGGATCTTTCTGGGGGTCGCGCGCGGCGAAAGCCTGTCGGCGGCGGGGCGCGTCCTGCGGATGGACCCCGCGACGGTAGGGCGGCGGATCTCGCGGCTGGAGCAAGACCTCGGTGCGCCGCTTTTTGTCAAGTCGCCGCTGGGCTATGCGCTGACAGAAGCAGGCCAGCGCTTGATCACCCATGCGGAACGCGCGGAGCAGGCGATGCAGGCGGCGCAAGAGGCCGTGACGGGCGGCACCGGTGCGCTTTCAGGTCAGATTCGCATCGGTGCACCGGATGGCTGCGCAAATTTCCTGCTGCCGCAGGTCTGTGCCGAAATTTCCAGCGCCAATCCCGATCTTGAGATCCAGATCGTCGCCTTGCCCCGCGTGGTGAATCTTTCCAAGCGCGAGGCGGACATGGCCATCGCCGTTAGCCCGCCGCAAACCGGGCGGCTGAGCGTGCAGAAAATCACCGATTACCAACTGCATCTGGCAGCGTCACAGGATTATCTGGACCAAAACGGGCCGATCGAAACCACGCAAGCGCTGCGCGGACATCGGCTGATCGGCTATATTCCCGACATGATCTTTGACAAGGAATTGGACTATCTGGATGAATTCGGCCTGACCCGCGTGGCGCTGGCGTCCAATTCGGTCTCGGTCCAGTTTCACTGGGTGCGGCAGGGGGCGGGTCTGGGCGTGGTGCATGACTTTGCCATTCCGTCCACATCGAATGTGCGCCGTGTTCTGACCCATGAGATCTGGCTGACCCGCAGCTTTTATCTGATACGCCATGCTGACGACCGAAAGCTGGAACGGATGAACCGCCTTGCCGCAGCACTGGCGGACGGATTGCGCCGCGAGGTCGCACGTCTTGAAGCACTGACTTGACAGCTACGTCTGTTCTGTAGACGCTGAAACCATTGCAATTTTGTGCGGAGGCTCGCCACATGCTCGTCCACCAGATCCTTAAAGCCAAAGGTGATACCGGTGTGGTTACAATCAAGCCCGGAACCAAGGTTTCCGAAGTGACGCATTTGCTTGCAGAGCGCCGGATCGGCGGTGTGATCGTGTCATCCGATGGCAAGGCGGTCGAGGGTATCTTGTCAGAGCGCGACATCGTGCGGACGCTGGCGCTGAAAGGGGCGTCCTGTCTGGATGAAGAGGCTCGGGAGATGATGACTCGCAATCCGTCCTGCTGCGGACCGGGCGATCAGGCCGATGACATTCTTCAGCGCATGACGGACGGTCGATTCCGCCATATGCCGGTGACACAGAACAACGAGCTGATCGGAATTGTCACCATCGGCGACGTCGTCAAGGCACGCCTGCAAGAACTGTCGATGGAAAAAGACGCGCTTGAAGGCATGATCATGGGGCATTGATTTCGCTTTTTTCTTGCATTCCCGTACGCAATAATATTGCGTGCGCGGCAGGAAAAAAGAGAGAAATCCCATGCGCATCGGCCTGTATCCCGGCACTTTCGATCCCATCACGATGGGACATATCGACATTATTCGCCGAGCTGCCGTCTTGGTTGACAGGCTGGTGATTGGCGTCGCCATCAATCGCGACAAGGGGCCGCTGTTTTCGCTTGAGGAACGGGTAGGGATGATTGAGGCGGAATGCGCGTCCTTGTCGGAACAGACCGGGACAGAGATCGTCGCTCATCCCTTCGAGAACCTGTTGATCGACTGTGCCAGTGACGTCGGCGCGCAGGTGATCGTCCGCGGTTTGCGGGCGGTCGCGGATTTTGAGTATGAATATCAGATGGTTGGTATGAATCGCGCGCTAAACAGCTCTATCGAGACGGTGTTCCTGATGGCAGACGCGCGGCATCAGGCGATTGCCTCAAAACTGGTGAAAGAGATTGCGCGATTGGGAGGGGATGTACGCAAGTTCGTCACACCTCCGGTGCGCGATGCGCTGATATCCAGGTTCGATCAGGGATGAATATCTTGCGTCTGACTGAATAAGATATTGAAATCTATATGCTCTATAACGTCACAGCGCGGTGCCGGTCAAAGCGACGTCGGTGACGTATACCCACGCTAGGCTTCGGAAATCTCTGATCTTGTGCATCCGTGTCGAGGTCGGGCATCCTCTTGCAAAAGGAAACGCCCCGGATTTAACCCCGAGGCGTTTCGTTCATTCTATCAAAGCTGTCGCTTAGATGAACTTGCCCATCGCAACGGC
Source organism: Primorskyibacter flagellatus (assembly GCF_048268605.1). Classification (NCBI taxonomy): domain Bacteria; kingdom Pseudomonadati; phylum Pseudomonadota; class Alphaproteobacteria; order Rhodobacterales; family Roseobacteraceae; genus Primorskyibacter; species Primorskyibacter flagellatus. Next base: position 170,556 of record NZ_JBLWVF010000005.1, on the reverse strand, counting down.
CGTGTCGGCCATGCGGTTGGAAAATCCCCATTCGTTGTCATACCAGGTCAGGATGCGGCACATGTTGCCGTCCATCACCTTGGTCTGATCATAAGCAAAGGTAGAGCTGTGCGGGTCATGGTTGAAGTCAGAGCTGACCAGCGGCTCATCCGTGCCTGCCAGAATGCCCTTGAGAGGACCGGACGCGGCCGCCTTGCGGATCGCTTCATTGATCTCCTCGACTGACGTGTCGCGATCCGCTTCGAATGTCAGATCGACGACCGACACGTTGGGGGTGGGAACACGGATGGCGACGCCGTCCAGCTTGCCGTTCAATTCCGGCAGAACCAGACCCACGGCCTTGGCCGCGCCGGTCGAGGTTGGGATCATCGACATGGCCGCAGCGCGTGCGCGGTACAGATCCTTGTGCATCGTGTCCAGCGTCGGCTGGTCACCGGTATAGCTGTGCACCGTGGTCATGAAGCCGCGCTTGATGCCGATGGCGTCGTTCAGAACCTTGGCGACGGGTGACAGGCAGTTGGTGGTGCAGGACGCGTTCGACACGATCAGGTCAGCCGCGCTCAGCGAATCGTGGTTCACACCGTAAACGATGGTCTTGTCTGCATCCTTGCCGGGGGCAGAAATCAGAACGCGGCTGGCACCGTTTTCCAGATGCGCCTGACAGGCGTCCTTCGAGGTGAAAATCCCGGTGCATTCCAGTACGATGTCCACGTCACCCCAGGGCAGGTCGGCGGGGTTGCGCATCGCAGTGACCTTGATCGGGCCACGGCCCACGTCAATCGTGTCGCCATTGACGGTCACGGTGCCGGGGAACCGGCCATGAACGCTGTCATAACGCACCAGATGGGCGTTGGTCTCGACAGGGCCGAGATCGTTGATCGCGATCACCTCGATATCGGTACGACCGGATTCTACGATGGCACGCAGCACATTGCGTCCGATCCGTCCGAACCCGTTGATAGCAACTTTGACTGTCATGTCTGCGCTCCTTGATTTGGCGTAATCTTTGTTAGCGGTAACAACCGCACCTGAGCAAAAAAGTCAACCGGGCTGTCACCACAGGTTTCCTTACCCTAGCGCCAGAAGGCAAGCCAATCGATCAGGGTTGCGAATTTTCTCGCAAGAAAAACGAGGCCAATGCCGTCGTTCAGGACCACATCCACGCCGATGCAGGCAACCAGTATGATACCAAGGATGATGGAAAGCGTATTGGTCATGCCAGCCTTGTCGTCGTTTAGCAGTTCGGGCGCGGGCAGCCAGGCCCCGAAAACGGGATGGCAGATGGCTGCGTTGCTGTCACGTTCTATTTGCGTCTTCGCTAAACGCAAAACCGCCCAGCTGGCACGGGGCCGACCGGGCGGAAAACATGATGCTGACCTCTTGAAGGATTAGTGCAGCAGGCGACCCATGCAGGCGGCCACGTCGGCCATGCGTGCCGAGAAACCCCATTCATTGTCGTACCATGCCAGCACACGGACGGTGCGCCCCCCCACAACCTTGGTCTGGTCGGGTGCAAAGATGCACGAATGCGTGGTGTGGTTGAAATCTATCGATACCTTGGGGGCGGCATCATAGGACAGCACGCTGCCCATGCGGCCTGCGGCGGCCTCTGCCATGACCTCGTTCACGTCATCGACGGTGACATCGCGGCCTGCCTCAAAGGTCAAATCCACGGCCGAGACGTTCGGTGTGGGGACGCGAAGGGCGGTGCCATCCAGACGGCCCTCCATTTCCGGCAGAACCTCTGCCAGTGCTTTGGCTGCGCCGGTGGAGGTGGGAATCATCGCCAAAGCGGCGGCGCGGGCGCGGTACAGGTCATCGTGACGCCGGTCCAGCGTCGGCTGATCGCCGGTATAGCTGTGGATCGTGGTCATGATGCCGCGCTCGATGCCGATCGCCTCGTGCAATACCTTCGCCAGCGGGGCAAGGCAGTTGGTTGTGCAGGACCCGTTGGAGACCATGCGCTCGTTTGCCAGAAGGTCGCGGTGGTTGACGCCGTAGACCACGGTGCGGTCAACATTCTTGGCAGGCGCTGAAATGAGGACTTTCTTGGCGCCGCGTTCCAGATGGACCGAGGATTTCTGCCCGTCGTTGAATTTTCCGGTGCATTCCAGAACCACGTCGCAACCGGACCAGTCCAGTTCTGCCGGGTCGTAGGTCGAATAGACCTGCATCGGGCCACGGCCCAGATCCATCGTGTTTCCCTCGACGTGGACCTCACCGCCAAAGCGGCCATGCACGCTGTCATAACGCAGCAGGTGAGCGTTCGTCTCGATCGGGCCGGTGGCGTTGATCTTGACCACCTGAACGTCGTTGCGCGCGGCCTCTGTGATATGGGCAAGGGTGCTGCGGCCAATACGGCCAAATCCGTTGATGCCAAGTGTCACGGTCATGGGGCGGTTCCTGTTCAGCGGTCGGGTTCCCCCGGCTATAGCCACCAATACTGCGACCGCAAAGGTAAAAAACGTTTTTTGGCAATGTGTTAGCGTTAAACGTGACAAGCGGGCACATGGTGGCGCTAACCGTTTTCGCAAACAGGCCAGAACGGATGACCGGCTGGGCAAGCGGCGGGTATCAGGAAATCTTGCGCAGCAGCCTTAGCAGGGTTTCGCGTTCCTTCTCGCGCAGCGGTGCAAGCGTGGTCTCACTGACCTCCACCGCAGCGGCGACAGCCTTGTCAATCAACGTCGTCCCGGCAGGAGTGAGCGACACGAGATGGCGGCGGCGGTCATCAGGGTCGGGGCCGACCTGTAACAGCGACCGTGCGATCAGCCGGTCGACGACACCTTTCGTGGTGGCCGCATCCATCGCCACGGAGCGGCCCAGCAGGTTCTGCGAAGCGGGGCCGTTCTCGGCCAGCCTGAACAGAACCGCGAACTGCATCGCCGTCAACTTGCCCGGCACCAGAGCCGCGAAGAGGGTGGAGTTGCGCTGATAGGCCCGGCGCAGAAGAAAGCCGATCTGGTCGTCCAGCACATAGCCATGGCCTCCGTTGGCCCCATCGACATTGTCCCGACTCATGCCAGCCTCACGGCGGCTACGATCGGGTCAGACCGACAGATAGGCATCACGGATTTCCGGATGGGCTTCAAGCTCGGTAAAGCTGCCGTCGAACTTCTTTTCGCCGCCTTCGATGATGATCGCGCGGTCCGCCACGGCGCGGGCGAAATGCAGGTTCTGTTCAGAGATCATCACCGTCAGCCCTTCGGATTTCAGCTTCAGAATGGTCTCTGCCATTTCCTCGACGATGACCGGCGCGATGCCCTCCGACGGTTCATCCAACAGCAGCAGCAGTGGATTGCCCATCAGCGTGCGTCCGATGGTCAGCATCTGCTGTTCGCCGCCGGACAGGTGCTTTCCGCGATTGGTGCGCCGCTCGGCAAGATTGGGAAATATCTCGAAAAGCTGTTCCATCGTCCATTCCGGGGCACCGTCTCGGGGCGGCTGACGGCCGACTTCGAGGTTTTCCAATACGGTGAGATCGGTAAAGATGCGGCGGTCTTCGGGGACATAGCCCAAGCCCGCCTTGGCCACCCGAAAGGCAGGTTTCCCGATCAGCTCCTGCCCCTGAAAGCTGACCGATCCCTGACGTGGGCGCACAAGCTGCATCACCGATTTCATCGTCGTGGATTTGCCCGCGCCGTTGCGGCCCAGCAGGGCAACCACCTCGCCGCGCGGCACGTCAAAGCTCAGCCCACCAAGGATATGCGCCTTGCCGTAATAGCTGTGGATGTCGTTGACGTTAAGCATTCCGCGCCTCCGCAAACAGCGTGCCGCCACCCAGATAGACCTCTTGCACACGGGCGTCGTTGCGGACTTCTTCGGCGCTGCCTTCGGTGATCAGCTCGCCCCGGTTTAACACCATGATGTGATGCGAATGGGCAAAGACCACATCCATGTCATGTTCGGTGAACAGGACCGAAACACCCTGATCGCGCACGATGTCCGCCACCAGTTGCATCAGCGCAATCCGCGCGCTGGGGGCCATGCCCGCCGTGGGTTCATCCATCAGCAAAAGACGCGGACGGTGACATAGCGCGATCGCCAGTTCCAGCCGCTTCAGATCGCCATAGGCCAGAACAGAGCAGGGACGGTCGGCCTGATCTTCCATCTCCACGGTTGTCAGGAACTCGAATGCCTCGTCGCGGTAGAGCCGCCAGGCGCGCGGGGCGATGGCATATAGTTTGCGATGATGGCTCATCAGCGCCATCTGCACATTCTCGATCACGGTCATCGACGGATAGGTGCCGGTGATCTGGAAGGTGCGCCCGACGCCGCGCCGCCAGATCTCGCGCGGGCGCAGGCCGGTGATCTTCTTGCCGTCCAGCCAGACAGTGCCTGCGGTCGGTTTCAACTGACCCATCAGCATATTGAAACAGGTGGATTTGCCCGCTCCGTTGGGACCGATCAGGGCTTTCAACTCGCCTTTGGCCACGGAAAAAGACACGTCGTTGACGGCAAGAAACCCGTCATAGCTTTTCTTCAGGTGTTCAACGCGCAGGATTTCGCTCATTTCGTCACCTCGCTTTCGGTGCCGCGTATCCGCGTCCAGAGGCTGCGCAGTGAACCAACGATGCCTTCCGGCGCGATGATGACAACGGCGATGATGAGCAGCCCAAGCAGTAACCGCCAGTATTCCAGCCGTGTCAGCCAATCCTCAACCACTGTCATAAAGCCCGCGCCGACAACCCCGCCGGCAAGCGTTTTGACGCCGCCAAGGAAGACCACGATCAGTGCGTCGAAGCTTGCGCCGATCTCCAGTTCGGTCGGAAAGACCGAGCCTTTGGAAAAGACGAAGATGCCGCCCGCAAGGCCCGCCATCGCGCCTGCCAAGGCAAAAGCCGCGTATTGGATGCGCTTGACGTCGATGCCAGTCGCCTCGGCCTGTCGTGGGCTGTCACGTCCCGCGCGCAGGGCATAGCCGAACGGCGCGTGGATGACGTGACGCAGAAACAGGATGCCGCCGACACCAAGTGCGAGGGTGAAGTAATAGTAAGCCGCCGGGTTGTTCAGCCAGTCGGCGGGCCAGATATTGACCAACCCGTCATCGCCGCGCGTCACATCACGCCACTGGAAGGCGAGGCTCCAGACCAGCTGCGAAAACGCCAGCGTCAGCATGGCGAAATAGACGCCCGTCAGACGGATGCAGAACCAGCCGATGCCAAGCGCCAGAAGGCCGGCGGCGAAGGGCGCGAACAGAAAAGCCAGTTCCATGCGCGTGTCGGTGTGAAACACCAGCAGCGCCGCCGCATAAGCGCCGCCACCGAAGAACGCGGCATGGCCAAAGCTGACCAGCCCGCCGGTGCCAAGGATGAAGTGCAGCGACGCGGCGAATAGCGCGAAGACGATCATGTCGACGGTCAGTGTCAGCACGAATTGTTCGGCAAGGAGCGGCAGGGCGGCCAGTACGATCAGCAAGCCCGCCACCAGCATCTTGCCGACACGGCCATAGGGACGGATCGGTGTTTCGGGCGCGCCCACTTGCCCGTGCTCGCCCGCGACTTCCTCGCGCCCCAACAGGCCGTAGGGCCGCACGATCAGCACGATGGCCATGACCACGAACATCAGCACCAGCGTCGATTGCGGCAGGTAGGTCACGCCGAAGACGCTGAGGACAGAGATCAGAACGGCGGCGATGAACGCACCGGGCAGGGAGCCCATGCCGCCGATTACCACCACCACGAAGACCGCCCCGATGATGTTGAAATCCATCAGCAGATCCGCGCCACCTTTGGGCAGTTGCAATGCGCCGCCCCAGCTGGCAAGGGCAGACCCAAGCGCGAAGACCCCGGTGAAAAGCCACGCCTGATTCACACCCAGAGCGCCCACCATCTCTCGGTCCTGCGTGGCCGCGCGGACCAACACGCCAACACGCGTGCGGGTGATGAGATACCACAAGGCGAACAGGATGAAGGGCGTGATGGCGATCAGGATGATGTCGTATTTCGGCACCGGCTCTCCGAAGATGCGCCAGACGCCGCGCAGGCCGGGGGCGCGCGGGCCAAGCCGGTCCTCGGCACCCCAGATCATCAGGGCGAGGTCCTGAATGACGAGGATCACGCCGAACGTGGCGACAAGCTGGAACAGCTCCGGTGCGCGGTAGATAGGCCGCAAAACCACCATTTCCACAAAGGCACCGATTGCGCCAACCGCAACGCCGGTCAAAATGATTGCGCCCCAGAAGCCAACGGCGCCCGGCAAAACCTCCATGAGAGTAACGCCCACGAAAGCACCCAGCATGTAGAATGACCCATGCGCGAAATTCACGATCCGCGTGACACCGAAGATCAGCGACAGGCCGGAGGCGACGAGAAAAAGTGCTGCGGCATTGGCAAGCCCGGTCAGGAACTGGGCGAAGAAGAAGGCCATGTCGGTCCTCTGTCTGACGGGGAGAAGGCAGTCTCGGCGGCAGATGGACGCCGAGGTGGAGGCCCCGGGTCAGGCCCGGGGCGGGAAGCGCACCGCTGAGACGGAAGGATACCTGCCCCGGACTTGATCCGGGGCCTTGCGGCCATGCGCCTGCGGATCACTCGGCAGGACGCATTGCGCGGATTTCGTCGTCAGTGGGCATATAGGGCGCGGGATCTTTGTAAGACCAGTCCACCATCACGCCCTTGCCGTCCTCCACCGCAAGCGTGCCGACATAGGCCCCCATGGTCGACTGGTTGTCTATCTCACGGTAGCTGAGCAGGCCAATCGGCGTATCCTCGATCTCCAGCCCCTCGAAGGCAGCGATCAGGGATGCGGTGTCTGTTGCGCCCGCTTTTTCGATCGCGGCGGCAATCGACAATACGGTCATGTAGCCCACCAGCGACCCGATCTTGGGTGTCTCGCCTGTCGTGTCCATATAGGCGTCGACAAAGACCTTGCCGGGCGTGCCATCCTCAAGCGCGTACCAGGGGTAGCCGGTTACGAACCAACCTTCGGGCGCTTCATCCCCAAGCGGATCAAGGTATTCCGGCTCGCCGGTCAGCAGGCCGTAGACATTGCGACCATCAAACAGGCCCCGGTCGCCGCCGTCGCGCACGAATTTGGCAAGATCGGTGCCGAAGGTAACATTGTAGATCGCGTCAGGCTTGGCGCGTTCAAGCGCCTGCACCTCAGCGCCTGCGTCGATCTTGAACAGTGCAGGCCATTGTTCGGCGACAAACTCGACGTCAGGCTTCAACCGCAGCAGGTTTTCCTTGAAGGCGGCTACGGCATCCTGCCCGTAGGCATAGTTGGGGGCAATGGTGGCATAGCGCAGGGCGTCGGTCTTCGCGGCCTCTTCCGCCAGCATCGCGGCCTGCACCCAGGTAGAGGTGCGCAGCCGGAAGGTCTGCGGATTGCCGGAGGCCCAGACAAGGCTGTCGGCCAACGGTTCCGACGCGAGATACAGATAGCCCTTTTCTGCGGCAAAGGATGACAGCGCCAGACCGACATTGCTGAGGATCGTGCCGGTCAGCATCACCGCACCGTCGCGGGTCATCAGCTCTTCAGCGATCTTGATCGCTTCGGCCGGATCGCCCTGGTCGTCGCGGAAGATGAACTCCAGCGGCTTGCCCAGTACGCCGCCCTTGGCGTTGACCTCTTCGACGGCCAGTTCAATGCCAAGCTTGTAGGGTTCGGCAAAGGCGGCAAGGCGCTTGTAGTGGTTGATCTCGCCGATCTTGATGCTGTCCTGCGCCAGCGCAGCCACCGGGGTCAGCATCGCAATCGGGGCAAGCGCCGTGGCCATGGCAAGCAGGGTGCGTCGCGTGAAGGTCATGGGGTCGGTCTCCTGTTGGTCGGCAGGCCTAGGGCTGCCATTTGGTCCGGTCTGACGCCGGTCAATCGTGGTAGACAAAGGCGGGCGAAATGTTGCCCGCCAGATCTTCGGTACGTTCCAATTCCAGAAGTTCGCTTATCCGTTTGCGATAGACAAGCGGTCCCTTGTCGATGGCGATGCGGATGGGGCGTCGTTTGGCCGGGCGGAGCTCTTCTTCCTGCACGGCCTCCAGGATCGCCTTGTCCTCGGCAAACGCCTTGCGGAACATCGCGTCCATCGTGGCCTCTGCATCCGCGTCGTCAAGTGCTGTGTTGCGCACATGCATCCAGCGGTCGATGGAGGTCGTCTCGGTCACCGGCGTGATGAAATGCAGGGCAAAGATGCGCACGCCGCGATCCCGCTCATCCTCGGCGATGGCATCCTCGACCGGGGCGGACCCGAAATCGATCACCGCCGTGCAGGGGGTATAGAGGTAGTAGTAATGCCAGCGGTCCACATTGCCGGTGAACCCGCCGAAGCCCTTGAAAAACCCGATGGGTTCGGCATCGCGGATCCAGCGCCAGGCGACAATGGCCTCGCCTTCGGTCTGGACATGCACCGGCACGTTTTCCGACGCGGCATTGCCCAGTGTGGTGGGGTGGACAAAGCTGACATGCGCAGGATCGACAAGGTTTTCCGCGACGTTGAGGTAATTCGACTTCAGATACAGCGCGTCACCGTGATGGGTGGCCCAGCCGGGATCGCTGAATTGCGGCAGGTCAAACACCTTTTCGGTATCGGCCTTGTCCGGGTCGCCCATCCAGATCCAGACGATGCCGTAGCGTTCGAATGTCGGGAAGGCCAGAACATAGGCGCTTTTGGGTTGGTTGGTCTGACCGGGCACGCGGATACAGGCACCCGAACAATCGAATGTCAGCCCGTGATAGCCGCATTGAATGTCGTCCCCGATGCGCTTGCCCTTGGACAGTGGCAGCAGCCGGTGCGGGCAGCGGTCTTCCAGCGCCACGACGCCGCCATCCGATTTGCGGTACATGACAACGTGATCTCCCAGAATGGTAAAGCGGCGCAGCTCGTCGTCTATCTCTGACGACCAGCCCGCGACATACCAGGCATTGCGTATGAAATTGCCCATCTGTCTGCCTCCGTCCTTTCCTTAGCGCAGCCCGTCCGTGCCCAGCACCTCTGCATGGGTCAGCCCGCCGACCCGTGGATTGGGCCTGCCCCCTTGTTGCAGCGCCACGGCCACCACGATTTCATTCGCGCGCGGCGCGTCGGGCAGTTCCAGCCGCACTCCATCAAAATGGCTCCGGACATAGGCCGCATCCTTGTGGCCCAACGGCACGTCGATCACAGCGCCCGGACCACCCATCGCCTTGGACGAGGGCACCAAAGCCTTGCCGCCGCCCAGCACCTCGCGCAGCGGTGCGCCAAGCTTCGGGTGCAGCAGGGCTGCGGCATGTTCCAATTCTCCGGCCTCTCCGACAAGTGCGGCCTTGCCGTAGCCCTGCACGTCACCCGCGTCACATCCAAGCGCAACAAGCGCCTCTTCGCCCAGACGTTGCCCAAGCTCGGCGCCTGTCTGGATCAAGTCGTCCAGATCCTCTGCGTAGCGCCCGGCGAAGGGGTTCTCGATCACGGCCGCGGCGAGGGCACGCCGCGCAGGTGGCAGGATTTCCTGTCCCATCTCGCGCCGAGTCTCCTCGACCAGAGTGATGATCCGGCGCAACTTCACCGCAAGCCGTCCTTGCCCGCCACGTCTTGTGCTTTCAGCCCGCCGACGCGGGCATGGATGCGCGGGCCGGTGGTCATCACCAATACCAGCAGGATCTCGTCGGCCTTGGGCGCGTCGTTCAGCCCGACCTCCATCGCGTCGAAATGCGAGCGCACATACGAGGCGTTGGTATGGGTCACCGGCACGTCCAGACGCGCCCCCGGCGCGCCGACCTTCTTGGTCGACGGGACGATCGCCATGCTCTCGGCAATCTTGTCGCGCATCGCGTAACCGCCGGGGACATGCCACAGCGCGCCATGCTCCAACTCTCCATTCGTGCCGACGATGGCACCCTTTCCGTAGCCTTCAACCAGCGACGCATCGCCGCCAAGCGCGTCGATGCAGTGCTGCGCCATCTGAATGCCCAGCGGTTCGAGATCCTTCATGAAGCCTTCGATCTCTTCGACATAGCGACCGGCAAAGGGGTTCGCGATGACCGTCATGCAGGCCGCGCGGCGCAAGGGTGTCTCCGGCGCGGGCCCGCCTTCGTGGTAGATCGTCTCGACCAGTGTTGCGGATTTGCGGATCTGCGGTTCAGGCATGGGTCAGGTCCTTCTGGCGGCTGTTCGCGCCGTGTATGGCCGGGTTTTCGGGGTTTGTCACGGCACGGCCCAGCACCACCCGCTCTGCCTGACAGGTCAGGCAGGCAGCGGCGATCAGCCCGTCCGCAATATAGCGTTGCGCAAGGTTCGATCCGTGGGCAAGCGCGGTTTGTCGGTCGCGCAGGGGCAGGGGGCCGACATCGGTCGTCACAAGCCGCGCGCCAAGGTCGCTGTCCGGCGACAGGCTGTCGGCGCGCGCGCGGGAAACGCCGGGATGGCCGGGCAGATCGACGGCATTGGCGATCAGCGTCGCCGCAGCGTCTGCGGTGGCCGCGTCTGCGGCCAGAACCGTCACCGCATCGGCAATGCCCAACGAATGCGACCGCCCGCGCCAGCCAGAGGTCGCCACCCCGCCGATCCCGTCATCCGGCCCGATCACGGCCCGCGCGCCCATGTGGCGCATCAGCGGATCCTCGCAGATCGCCAGCCGAAACGGCGCCCCCGACGTCCAAAGCGCGATATCGCCACCGTTATTGACATGGGCATGGGTCAGTCCATGCTCCGGCATCAGCAGCGCCGCGAGCAGATGATCGGCAACAGATCCGGCGACGGCGGCCATCGGCGTGATGAAAACGTCCGGAAAGCGCGACACGGCCCTCTGCATCCGCGTTGCCACCTCGCCCTGTGGGGCCGGACCCGCGGACGCGCGCAACCGGGGCAGTTCTGCGACCAGATCCTCCAGCAGCGGCTGGAACGCGTCTCGGGCGCGCAGATATGCGGCGCGGATCGCATCTTCTGGCCCCTCTGCGCAGATGATCACGTCAATCGGCCCGTGGGTCAGCCGCAACCTGCCATCCGGCAAAAGATGCGCGCGGGCGGTCTCAGCCCAGTTCATGGCTTGCCCGCCCGGCCGACCGGCCATGGCGCGCAGGATTTGCGTGGCTCTGCCCGTTGCCCGGAAAGCTGGTGGTCATTCTGCCGACTATGCACACCGCGCAAGGCATCCTCCAGCGGCATGACATAGTCCATATGGCCGCCCAAGGCCGCGTAATCGGTGGCGCTCATGGTGAACTCGATCGGGGCCACAAGGGCTGGCGTTGGCACATAGCCAAACGCGTTCGTCGGCATCTGCGTGACATCCGCCATGAAGGTGATGCCGCCGCCCGGCCACATGAAAACCGGCGCACCGCCACATGTCACCCGTGTCAGCCGCGATTGCACCGAACGCGTCAGGCTGACCGGGTTTTCCGTCACGCCGGAGCGTAGCGAGCCGCCGGCCCCCGCCATGAACAGGACAGAGGCCAGCGATGGTTCGCAATTCTCCTCGATCCGGCGGACGGAGGGGATCAGCCGGGTCGGCATTTCCTGCTGCACCGGCACCAGATCGTCGTTCAACTCGTAATAGGCCGCGTTCTCGCCGGTGGTGGACACCATCAGCAGCGACAGGCCGGGGCGGGCCTGATCCGGCTTCCAGTCACCAAGGATGGTCAGCGGATCGGTAAGATCGGTGCCGCCCCAACCGGTGCCCGGCTCTGCCACCTGAAAATAGCGTCCGGGGGTGGACCGACGGCCCTTGATGCGAATGCCCGAAGGGGCCCAGCCGATGACCTTGCCGGCCTGATGCTCGGACATGACGCCGGTGATGTGATCGTCCACCACCACGACCTCGTCCACCAGACCTTGCCATTGCGCGGCGAACATTCCCACGGTGGCAGAGCCGCAGCCGACGCGCATCCGCTCTTCTTTCTTGCCATCGACGATGGGGGCCTGTCCGGCCGTCACCTCCAGGTCCGCGCCGCCGTCGATGGTCATGGCGACAGATCCGCCATTGCACAGCGCCAGAAGCGACGCGCAGGTGACACGGCCCTCTTTCTTCGATCCGCCGGTCAGGTGGTTGACCCCGCCAAGCGACAACATCTGCGAGCCATATTCCGAGGTGGTGACATGGCCGATCACCTCGCCCTCGGCCCGGACGGGCGCGCATTCCGACCCCAGATGCCGGTCCGTGTCGATCTTCACCTTGGCACCGCAATAGGAAAAGATGCCCTCGGTCACGACGGTGATCATATCGGCATCGGCGGTCTTGGAGGCGACGATGAAGGGCGCGGGCTTGTAGTCGGGATAGGTCGTGCCGGACCCCACCGCGGTAAGGAACGTCTCCTCGCCGGTCAGCAGATCGCCATCCCATTCGCGGTCCAGAAACGGCACCACAGGCGCGTCGTCGGCGCGGTTTTCCAGAATGGTCAGCGGATCGAGACGGACCAGCGCGCCGCCCTCATTGGCGTAGCGGTCGCAGGCACCGGACCGGCCGTCGGCGATGTAGCACATCACCGGGCAGGCGTCGCAGCGGATCTTCTCGGGGCGATCCGTCCGGCTGCGCGGGGCGGTAGGCTCGGTCACGTCATTTGCTCCGATCTGGGGACTGGCGCGGGATCGCAGCCCGACAGGTTGTTTGTATACGAACGCACAAGAGCGGTTTGCGAGTCAACTGATTTGGCCACTCAAAGCGCGTCTCACCGTGGTGACCGGCGTTTTGGGGTCTGTGGTTTTGTCGTCAGGGACGGGCATATGGCGCAGGTTCGGGCAGCCCCCGCGCCATATCCGCCTGCGCCGCGAAGGTCTTGTTTCCCGCTATGCCGATCACACGTTCATCTGTTTCTGTGATTGACAACTTTTCCGCCAAGTTCTTACGGTGGACCCATGTCGTTCGCATACAAACGATGCCAGATGTGAAGATGAAAGGCCCGCGCAATGCTTCATCGCCCCCAATCGCTTGACGCGGCACTTTCGCTGCTGTCGGGCGAAGATGTGGTGATCCTGGCCGGGGGCACCGATGTTTATCCCGGTCTGCGGGACGGGCCGCCGCCCGCGACGATGGTGGACCTGTCGGCTCTGCCCGGATTTCGCGGGATCACGCGGGCGGACGGCGTCTGGCGTATCGGGGCGGCGACAACATGGACCGATGTGATCCGCGCGGATGTGCCGCCGCTCTTCGACGGGCTGAAGCTGGCTGCGCGCGAGGTGGGATCGGTCCAGATCCAGAATACCGGGACCGTCGTCGGCAATATCTGCAACGCGTCGCCCGCCGCCGATGGGGTGCCGCCGCTGATGGCTTTGGACGCCGAGGTCGACCTGTCGGGGCCAGAGGGCGTGCGCCGACTGGCCTTGACCGACTTCATCCGGGGGCCGCGCGATACGGCGCTGAAACCCGGCGAGCTGGTCACGGCAATCGTGATTGCCGACACGCCGGGGCAGGGGGCCTTTCTGAAGCTTGGCGCGCGGAAATATCTGGTGATTTCCATTGCCATGGTCGGTGCGGTGATTGCCGTTGAGGATGGTCGTATTTCCGGCGCCCGTATTGCCGTTGGCGCCTGCTCTGCGGTAGCGTGCCGCCTGCCGGCGCTTGAGACCGCGCTGCGCGGCGCGGGACCGCGCGACATAGCCGAAATCGTCGGCTCTGCCGCGATGCCATCCCTTGCGCCGATCAGCGATGTGCGGGCCACGGCAGCCTACCGGTCCGAGGCCGTGCGCACGCTGGTGACCCGCACGGTCCTGCAAGCGATGGAGGCGTGCGATGTCGCTTGACGACCCGGAAGGGCAGATCGGATTTACCCTCAACGGGGCCGCGATCCATGTGCAGGCCGCACCCACCGCGCGCCTGTCGCAGGTGTTGCGCGAGCAGGCCGGGGCGCGCGACGTCAAGGTCGGATGCTACGCGGGCGATTGCGGGGCCTGCACGGTGCTGCTGGACGGTGTGCCGGTCTGCGCCTGTCTTGTCGCCGCCGGTCAGGCCGACGGCCGCCGGATCGACACACAGGCGGGGCTGGTCGCCAACGATCCGCTGGCCGCGCGGCTGGCGCGGGCGTTCCAGCGCCATCACGCCGCGCAATGCGGAATTTGCACGCCCGGCATGATGGTCGCGGCGGTGGCTTTCCTGCGCTCCGGTGCGGTGCTGACAGAGGCGTCCGTCTCGGACGCGCTCGGCGGCGTGTTGTGCCGGTGCACCGGCTATCGCAGCATCATCGCGGCGGTGCTGGACATGGGCGACAGCGCGCCCGAGACCGAAGGCGGCGTCGGTGCCTCTGTCGAGCGGCTGGACGGCTGGCCCAAGGTGTCGGGGACCGAGCGGTTTGGCGATGACGTGGTGCCGGAGGATGCGCTGACGCTGCGGGTGATCCGGTCGCCCTTTCACCGCGCGCGGTTCCGATTTGGCGATCTGGACCGGTTCCGCGATGCCAATGGGCTGGACCTGATCCTGACGGGCAAGGATGTGCCGGGCGAAAACCGGTTCGGCGTCATTCCCGGCTTCGAGGATCAACCGGTCTTTGCCGAGGGCGAAACCCGCTTCAGGGGAGAGGCCATCGCCGCCGTCATTGGCCAAGCCGACAAACTGGACAGGTTGCCGGATTTCCCGGTCACTTGGGAAGAACTGCCCGCGGCCCTGACACCGGACGACGCGCAGCAGGCGGCCCTGCTGCATTCTGAGCGCGCGGGCAATGTCATGTGCCGTGGTTATGTCGCGCGCGGGGATGCGGGTGCGGCACTTCAGGATGCGGCGCATGTGGTGTCGGGCGACTTTTCCACCGGGTTTATCGAGCATGGCTATATCGAGCCCGAAGCCGCCAGCGCCCGCCGCGTCGGCGACCGGATAGAGGTGCAGTGCTGCACGCAGGCCCCCTATATGAACCGCGACGGGCTGGCGCGCATCCTTGGTGTCGCGCCCGCATCCGTGCGCATTCTGCCAACGGCGACGGGGGGCGGCTTTGGCTCGAAACTCGACCTTTCCGCGCAGCCCTTCGTGGCGCTTGCCGCATGGCTGCTGCGCCGCCCCGTCCGCATCACCTATACCCGCGCCGAGAGCATCGCCAGCACGACAAAGCGCCACCCGTCGCAGATCCGCATGGAGATCGGCACCGATGCGGACGGGCGGCTGATCGGGGCACGGTTCGACGGCACGTTCAACACCGGCGCGTATGCCAGTTGGGGCCCCACCGTCGCCAACCGCGTGCCGATCCATGCGTCGGGCCCTTATCTGACGCCGAATTACGAGGCCAACAGCACCGGCATTCACACCAACACCGCCCCGGCAGGGGCCTTTCGTGGCTTTGGCGTGCCGCAATCGGCCGTCGCGCAGGAACAGCTTTATGACCGCCTGGCCGAGAAGCTGGGCATGGACCGGCTGGAGTTTCGCGCCCTGAACTGCCTGCGCAATGGCGATCCGACAGTTACCGGACAGGTATTCGATACAGGCATGGCCATCGACGCCTGTTTCGATGCGCTGCGCCCGCATTGGCAGCGCGCCCTGCGCGAGATTGCGGCCTGCAATGCGGGCGGCACGCGTCGTCGGCGCTGCGGCGTTGGCATTGCCGGCGGGTGGTATGGCTGCGGCAACACCTCGATGTCGAACCCGTCGACCATCCGTGCGGGCATCACCTCTGCCGGAGACCTGCGTCTGCATCAAGGGGCGGTGGATATCGGCCAGGGGTCAAACACCGTGATCGCGCAGATCTTTGCCGAAGCCCTGGGCGTGCCGCTGGGGGCCGTCACTCTGCTGGGCGCGGATACCGACCTGACACCCGATGCGGGCAAAACCTCTGCCAGCCGCCAGACCTTTATCACCGGCAACGCTGCGAAACTGTGCGGCGAGGCCCTGCGCGCGCAAATCCTTCGGCTGGGCAATGTGGGTGAGGGTGCCACGATCCATCTGGCCGATGGCGCGCTGGAACTGACTGAAAACGGCACGACGCACAGGGTGGCTCTGCCACGGGTGGAGGGATACGCGCTTGAGGCCACCGAAGGCTATGATCCGCCTACAACCCCGCTGGACGCAAACGGGCAGGGCGCGCCCTACGCCGTGTTCGGCAGCGCCGCGCAGATGGCCGAGGTCGAGGTTGATTGCGAACTGGGCACCGTCAAACTGGTGCGGATCATCGCGGCGCATGATGTGGGGCGCGCGATCAACCCCGCGCTTGCCCAAGGGCAGATCGAAGGCGGTATCGCGCAGGGCATCGGGCTTGCGCTGATGGAGGAATTCCTGCCCGGCCGCACTGAAAATCTGCACGACTACCTGATCCCGACAATCGGGGATGTCCCGCCGATCACCTCGATCCTGATCGAGCAAGGCGACCCCCACGGCCCCTATGGTGCGAAAGGGCTGGGCGAGCATTGTCTGATCCCCACCGCACCGGCGATCCTGAACGCCATCACCCATGCTTGCGGCGCGCGCCTTCATCATCTGCCCGCCACACCCGACAGGGTGCGCGCGGCGATCCTGGCGCAGACCGGCGGAGCGGGCCGTTGAGCAGTTTCACCGCAATGGCACGGGGCATTTCACCGATCTATGACAGGGCAGTTTGAATGACGGGGACCAACAGGCTTGGCGGCCGCTTTGCTGGCATCGACGTGGGCGGGACCTTCACCGACCTGCTGCATTACGACAGCGCGGCCCGGCAGGTGCGGCTTGCCAAGGTACCGACCACCCAGGACAATCAGGCCGATGGGGTGCTGGCCGCGCTCGACGCGGCCTCGGTCGATGCGGCGGCGCTTGACCTGATCGTGCATGGCACGACGACCACCACCAACGCCGTGCTGGAACGGCGGCTGTGCAAGACCGGCCTGATCACCACATTGGGGTTCCGCGATGTGCTGGAGCTTGGCCGTCGCACCCGCCCGCAGGCTTACGGCATGTCGGGGCAGTTTCGCCCGCTGATCCCGCGCGATCTGCGGCTGGAAATACCGGAGCGTATGCTGGCCGATGGCTCGGAATATCGCGCCCTGGACGAACACGCCCTGCGCGCCGCCCTGCGCCAGTTGCGGAACGAAGGCTGCGAGTCGCTGGTGATCCATTTCCTGCATGCCTACGCCAACCCCGCGCATGAATTGCGCGCAGGCCAGATCGCGCGTGAAGTCTGGCCGGAGGTCAACCTGACGCTCGGCCACGCGCTGCTGTCGGAAAGCCGCGAATACGAACGCGGCGTGACGGCGGCCGTCAATGCCTCGGTCCAGCCATTGCTGCGCCGATATGTCGAACGTCTGGCCGACCGGCTGGCGGCGCGCGGCTACGCACGCGATCTGCTGGTGATGACCGGCAATGGCGGGATGGTCTCGGCCAGAATTGTCGCCGAAGAGGCGGCCAAGACCGTCATGTCAGGCCCGGCTTCGGGCGTGATGGCGGCGGCGTTTACCGGCCGCCGCGCGGGCATTGCGGATCTGTTGACCTACGATATGGGCGGCACCTCGACCGACGTCGCGATGATCCGTGGCGCCGATCCCGCCGTCAGCCACGAGATCGAGGTCGAATACGCCATGCCCATCCATGTGCCGATGGTCGATGTGCGCACCGTGGGGGCAGGGGGCGGCTCCATCGCGCGGGTCAATGCCGCGGGCCTGCTAGAGGTCGGCCCCGACAGCGCGGGCAGCACGCCGGGACCGATCTGCTATGGCAAGGGCGGCACGGAGCCGACGATCTCGGACGCCAATATGGTGCTGGGCCGGATGGATCCCGGCAAACTCAACAGCATTTCCGGCGACATTTCCATCACCGCGATCCGCGACGCCTTTGCCGCCAAGCTGGGCGAGCCGCTGGGGCTGGATGCACAAAACGCCGCCGCAGCCGTCTTGCGGGTGGCCAATGCCAAGATGGCCGATGCGGTGCGCATGGTGTCGATCTCGCTGGGCGAGGACCCCCGCGATTTCGCGCTCTTCGCCTTTGGCGGGGCAGGGCCGTTGCATGCCTGTGCGATTGCGCGGGAACTGGGCGTGCCCCGCGTGCTGGTGCCCGCGCGTCCCGGTATCACCAACGCGCTGGGATGTATCGTGGCCGATCTGCGTCACGATTACGTTCAGACGATCAACGCGCCACTCGATGTGTGTGACATGGCCGCGGTCCATCAGGCCTTTACCCACCAGACACAAGAGGGGCGCGACGCGATAGGCCGGGAAAAGGTGGAGATTGCAGAATTGCGCATCGTTCACTCGGTCGACATGAGGTTCATCGGCCAGACCCATCTTTTGCGGGTGCCGCTGCCCGGCCCGGCTCCAACCCGCGACGATCTCCAGACACGCTTCGAAGATGCCTATTTCAAACGATTTCAGGTCACATTGCCAGAGATCCGCGCGGCCCTGGTGAACGTCAACACCTCGGTGATCGGGCGTCGGCCCGAAGTGGACCTGTCGCTGCTGATCGACGCCGGTGGCCGCAGGAATACCCTCGCCGAGGCGCAAGCCGGCACCCGGCCCGTCTGGTTCGATGACTGGATCGACACGCCCATCTTCTGGCGCGACCACCTGCCAGCGCAGGCAAGCCTGACCGGTCCGGCGATTGTCGAGCAGATGGACTGCACGTTGGTGCTAGAACCCGGTGACAGCGCCGTTCAGGACGCGGACGGCAATCTGATCGTGACCGTGGCGGCACAGACATGACCCGGCGCATACATCCTGGCAAAGAACGTCTTGCCCGTGCCGTCCCTCCAATGCTTTCCCAAGCAACTGGACCAGACATCGGCATACCCGGCTCTTGCGCTTCTTCTCGGTCAAAATACTCCCGCCGGAGGCTCCCGAACCATCCCGTCGCGCCGCAGTCAGAGGCAATGCAATGACCCTCGATCCCATTACCCTCACCGTCATCCAGTCCGGCCTGCAACAGGTCTGCGACGAGATGGATCTCAGCTTTTCGCGCGCCGCCTTCTCGCCGGTGATCGCCGAGGCGAATGACCGTTCCGACGGGATCTACTCGGCTGAGGATGGCAGCCTGATCGCACAGGGCAGCATGGGCCTGCCGGTCTTTGTCGGGGTGATGCAATTCTCGACCGCACAGATCATAAAGATGATCGCGGCAGGCAGCGTGATCGCGCCCGAACCGGGTGACATCTATATCGTCAACGATCCCTATCTTGGCGGCACGCATCTGATGGATGTCCGCTTTGCCATGCCGGTCTGGCGGAATGGCAAAATTTTCTGTTGGCTCAGCAATACCGGCCACTGGCCTGATACCGGCGGCGCGGTACCGGGCGGGTTCTCGGCTTCAGCCACAGCGGTCGAACAGGAAGGGCTGCGGCTGCCGCCCGTCCGTCTTTTCAAGCAGGGCAAGCTGGATCCCGAGATTTACGCCATTATCTGCTCCAACATCCGCGTTGCCGATCAGCGTATCGGCGATGTCAAGGCGCAGGCGGCGGCGCTGTATGTCGGGCAATCCCGGCTGACCCGACTGCTGGACCGCTACGGCGACGACACGGTACGCGAGGCCATTGCCGAACTGCGTGCCCGCGCCGCCCGGCAGATGCGTGCCCATATCGCGCAGATCCCGCCCGGCACCTACCGCGCCAGCGCCTATATCGACAGTGACGGGGTGGTCAACGAACCGCTGGATATCCGGCTGGCGATCACGGCGGATGGCGACGGGCTGACCTTCGATTTCACCGGCTCTTCCGCGCCCTGTGCAGGTCCGATGAATTCGGTTCTGGCGACGACGCACAGCTCTGTTTACCTCGCCATGCGGCACATCTTTCCCGACGTGCCGATCAGCGCGGGCGCGTTCGAGCCGCTGAACATCCTCAGCCCCGAAGGCACGTTCCTTGACGCGCGCTATCCGCGCCCGGTTTCGGGCTGCGCCGCCGAGGTCAGCCAACGCATCGCCGAGGCGGTGTTTGCCGCATTGGTCGGCCCGCTGCCGGATCTGGTGACGGCCTCGCCCGCCGGGTCCTCGGGCAATTTCGCGCTTGGCGGCGAAGTGCCGGAAGAGGGGCGCTCCTATGTGATGTACCAGATCTCGGGCGGCGGCTATGGCGGTTATGCGGGAGGGGATGGCATCTCGAACGGGTGTTCGACCATCGGTATCTCCAAGGCACCCCCGGTCGAGATCATGGAGCAGCAATTCCCGGTGCTTTATCATCGCTACGCGCTGCATGAAGGCTCTGCCGGGGCGGGAAAACATCGCGGCGGGTTTGGCTTGGATTACGAGGTCGAGGTGCTGAAAGGCACGGCGCGGGCGAGTTTCGTGATGGATCACGGCCGCACTGGTCCGCAAGGCGCATTGGGCGGCGAAGATGGCGGCGTCAACCGGGTGGAGGTGACACAGGGCGGAAAATCTTTCGTCCCCGAACATCTGTCCAAGGCGCAGGATATTGCACTGTCGGCAGGCGACCGTGTGCGCGTCCGCACCCCCGGCGGCGGCGGTTATGGCCCGCCTGCTGAACGCGACCCGGCATCGGTGGCTGAGGATGTCCGGCTGGGGCGGATCACGACCGAGGCTGCGCAACGTGTCTATGGCAAACCATCCCCTTGACGACTGCTCATTGCAACTTGCGCGGCGCCACCGCGAACAATGTATCATTGCAGATCAAAAGGCGGCTCTTGTCGTCGCCTGAAGCTTGCATTCCGAGGCGCAATAGCACCGGCAAAGGCACCGAGGAAATAGCGTTTGAAGCGCTACCTATCGTTGCGAAATTCGACACAATATAGTTTGAGCTACCCGAACCGGATCCAGAGAAGTCGGTAACGCTTGGCGGGGTCGCGTGAATGACGACCGTTGTGATCGTTGCGCGCAAGGCCTGGCGCGCGGCACAAAAAAGGGAGCCATAAATGGCTCCCTTTCGACGTTTTCTCGCTCAACGGCGGATCAAAGCAGCGATTTTGCCAGTTCTACCGTCGCTTCAGACGTGATGCCGAAATGCTCGTACAGCTCTTCCGCAGGGGCGGAGGCACCGAAGCTGTTCATGCCGATGAAGCCGGCCTTGGCCTCGCGACCACGTTCGCCCAGCAGCCAACGGTCCCAGCCTTGCCGCACGCCCGCCTCGATGGCGATCCGGATCGGGCCTCCGGGCAACACGCGCTTGCGATAGGCATCATCCTGTGCGGCAAACAGTTCCATGCAAGGCATGGAGACGACACGGACGCCGATACCTTCGGCCTGCAATGCCTCGCGCGCGGCCATGGCAACAGACACCTCAGAGCCGGTGGCGATCAGGATCACCTGACGCTTGCCTTCCGCATCGGCCAGCACATAGCCGCCCTTGGCGGTCAGGTTGGCGTTCTTGTGTTCAGTGCGCACGGTCGGCAGACCCTGACGCGACAGCGCCAGAACAGACGGCGTGCTGTTGGAGGTCAGCGCGATTTCCCAGGCTTCTGCCGTTTCAATCGTGTCGGCGGGGCGGAAGACATAGGTGTTGGGCGTCGACCGGCTGATCGCGAGATGCTCGACCGGTTGGTGGGTCGGGCCGTCTTCGCCCAGACCGATGCTGTCATGCGTCATCACGAAGACCGACGGCACCTGCATTAGTGCCGCCAGACGCATCGCGGGGCGGGCATAGTCGGTGAAGCACATGAACGTGCCGCCATAGGGTCGGATGCCGCCATGCAGCGCCATGCCGTTCATCGCCGAGGCCATGCCGTGTTCGCGGATGCCGAAATAAATGTAGCGGCCCTTGCGGTTATCCACGTCGAACACGCCCAGATCGCCCGCATTGGTGTTGTTCGATCCCGTCAGGTCGGCAGAGCCACCGATGGTTTCTGGCATGAGCGGATTGACCACTTCCAGAACCATTTCCGAGGATTTGCGCGTCGCGACCTTGGGGGCGGCTTCGGAATTCTGCTTCTTCAGCGCCTTGATCGTGGCGGAAAGACGCTTGGGCGCGGCACCGGTCATCGTGCGCGTGAACTCGTTGCGGCGCTGTTCCGACAGGGCGTCGAAGCGGCTTTGCCACTCTGCGCGGTCGGCGGCACCACGGCTGCCGATCTCTTCCCACTGCGTCTTGATGTCGGCGGGCACCTCGAACGGGCCGGTGGTCCAGCCATAGGCCTCTTTTGCGGCGGCCATCTGATCCGCGTCGGTCAGCGCGCCATGCCCCTTGGAGGTGTCCTGCGCCGCGTGGCCCAGGGCGATATGGGTTTTGCAGGCAATCATCGAGGGCGCGTCGGCCTTCTTGGCGGCCGTGATCGCGGCGTCGATCGCTTGCGGATCATGGCCGTCGATTTCCTGCACATGCCAACCCGCGGCTTCAAAGCGCGCAACCTGATCGGTGCGGTCGGACAGTTCTACCTTGCCGTCAATGGTGATGTTGTTGTTGTCCCAGAACACCACAAGCCGCGACAGTTGCTGACGCCCGGCAAGGCCGATGGCCTCGTGGCTGATGCCTTCCATCAGGCAACCGTCACCTGCAATGACATAGGTGTAGTGATCGACGACCTTCTTGCCGAACCGCGCGCGCAAGGATTCCTCGGCAATGGCGAAGCCGACGGAATTGGCAATGCCCTGACCCAGTGGGCCGGTGGTGGTCTCGATCCCCTTGGCAAGGAAGTTCTCCGGATGTCCGGCTGTCTTGGCACCCAACTGGCGGAAGTTCTTGATCTGATCCAGCGTGATTTCCGCGTCGCCCGTGAGATACAGCAGCGAGTATAGCAGCATAGAGCCGTGGCCGGCGGACAGGATGAACCGGTCACGGTCGGGCCATGTCGGATCTGCGGCGTCAAATTTCAGGTGTTTTTCATATAGCACAGTCGCCACATCGGCCATGCCCATCGGCATGCCGGAATGGCCGGAATTGGCGGCGGCCACGGCGTCCAGCGTCAGGGCGCGGATCGCGGCTGCGCGCATCCAATGATCGGGGTTGGTGGAGCGGAGAGCCTGGATATCCACGTTGTCTGTCCCTTGCGTGAGAAATGTCGCCCTGCTCATACCAGTCCGGGATTGAAGTTCAAGCACCGCCTGTAACACCTTGACACATAAGGGGGCGCAATTGCGCTTTTTGGTTGCTAAAGTTACGCAACAACGGGGCGCGGCTGATTCGTAACAGACCAACCAGTCAAGCCCCGCGATAGACGGAGGTTTGAGGCCGATGACGCAGATTCAAGAGTTGGAACGCCGGATCGTTGCGGCGCTGGACAGGATCGGGCAGGGGGTCGTGGCGCTTGACGCAGCCCAGACTGCTGAACCCGCCGCCGCGACGGCGCATGACCCGGAAGATATGGCAAAGCTGCAAGACGCGCTGGAAAACGAGCGGCAGGCAAATGCCAAGCTTGAAGAACGCGTGCGTGCCATTCACGAGAAACAGCAGGGCGAGGTCCACGCCTTGCGTGCAGAGCTTGAAAGCAAACGCGCCGCTGCCGAACAGATCGACCGGGATTTGCAGCGCCTGCGCAAAGCCAACGATCTTTTGCGAGACAGCAACGACACTCTGCGCCGCGCTCTGGAAGACGGAGTGGCCGACACGGATCTGATAGACACGGCGATGTTGGCAGAATTGGAAGGCCTGCGCGCGACACGCGCGGCAGAGACGGCCGAAAACCGCGCTATTCTCGCGGCGCTGGAGCCGTTGCTCATCGACGCTGCGAACAACGTGAACGGCGACAATGATGCCAACGTAGCGCCAAAAGGAGGCGTCTGATGCCCGAAGTGAACGTCGTTATCGGTGGCCGCACATTCGAAGTCGCCTGTCAGGAAGGCGAAGAACACTTCCTGCACTCCGCCGCCAGGATGCTGGATAGCGAAGCCAGTGTACTGTCCGAACAAATCGGCCGGATGCCGGAAGCGCAGATGCTGTTGATGGCCGGTCTGATGCTGGCCGACAAAACAGCCGGTTTGGAAGACAAGCTGCGCGACGCCGAAGACCGGTGTTCCGCCCTTGAGGCGGAGTTGCGAGACTTGCAGCAACGACCCGAACCGCAGCCAGAGCGTGTCGAGGTTCCTGTTGTGCCGTCATCGGTGACCGATCAATTGGCCGAAATAGCGGCGCGGGCAGAATCCCTTGCGGCGGATGTCGAAGAAAAGCTCAACGTGAAAACGGGTGGCTGAGACGCAGCAATTCGTTCGTGCGGGGAATGTCTGGCGTGCAATCGATCATAACATGCTTGTGAGAGTCACAATCGAAGTCTGGCAGGCTAAAGAAGAATGTGCTGCCATGAACGACTGAACTGGTTGGCTTGAGCGGCGCTATCCATTGACGCCGCTTGAACTTCCCAACAGCTTTAACACAATACCCCAAGGAAACACTTCCTTGGGGTATTAAATTTGTCAGCCGCAATGGAGCGGTGTTGAAACTGTGTCAGCCGTTGGCTTCGCGGATCTTCTCTGCGGCGTCCTTGTCATAGGTTACGCCGTTGCTTTCAAACAACTGGTCGAGCTCCCCTGACAGGGTCATTTCGGTGATGATGTCGCAGCCGCCCACAAATTCACCCTTCACATAAAGCTGCGGAATGGTCGGCCATTCGGAATAATCCTTGATCCCCTGGCGAATGGCGTCATCCGCCAAAACGTTCACATCGGTGAAGTCGACGCCCATGTAATTCAGCACACCCGCGACCCGGCTGGAGAAGCCACATTGCGGCATCGATTTGGTGCCTTTCATGTAAAGCACCACGTCATTGGCTTTTACTGTTTCGTCGATGCTGGTTTTCGCGTCGGTCATGTCTTGCTCCGTTTCTGGGCATGAGGTGCCGCTCTGCGGACTGCCTCTTGGTGTCAGTGTGTCTCGGCCAGATTTCGTTTGTTGCCTGGCAGGCATGTCGAAATTCGAGCCGTCCCGGTCATTCCGGCGACTTTGTCGTCAGAGCCAGCGCGTGCAGTTCGCCGTGGTTGCCATCCATACTGCCCTTGAGGGCTGCATAGACCGCGCGCTGTTGCTGCACCCGGTTCTTGCCGCGAAAGCTCTCGTCGATGACCTCGGCGGCATAGTGGTTTCCGTCGCCGGCAAGATCCGTGATGGTGATCTGGGCATGTGGAAATTCGGTGCGGATCAAATCCTCGATTTCCTGAGCTTGCATGGGCATGGCGTGTTCCTTCTCTTGTCCCGGAAACTAAGCAGCGCGGGCACGGATGACAAGTGGGGCCTAACCCGGAATCGTCACGCCGGGCAGGGCGCGGATTGCCGCAATATCGCGGGCGTAGCTTGCATTGAAGCACTGTCTGGTCGCAGCGTCCCAGGGATCGAAAGCCGGGTGCGTCGCCGATTTGGGAAAAGCGGCCTGCGCGGCCTTGAACGCCTGTTGTCCCGCGTCGCCCCCTTTGCGCAACAGGGCGACCGCGTCTGAGGACAGGCCCGGGTTCAGACGACTGCCTTTCAGATGTACGTTGCGGGCGGCCTCTTCGCCCAAGAGGTGTTTCAGCAAAGCGGGCACCATGGCGGGATACTCTTCGTATTGCCAGATAGTGAACGGGCACCCGCCTGCGGCATTTTGTAGGCGAGTGACAAGATCGGCCCAGCTGAGCCGGGTCAGGTCGACACCCCGAATATAGTCACGCATCGGATAAAAAGCTCCGCCTTTCATATCCTCGCCCCAGGCAGAGACAAGGAAATCGGCGGGGTTTCGGATTGCCAGACCAAAGTCCAGATCGTGATCCGGAAATAGGGCACAGAGCCGTTCCAGCCGGTCTGGCGCGGGGGCGTAAAGCCGGCTACCGCGCAAAAGCGGCTTTGGCCTGAGTTGCCCCATGATGTTTTCATTCATCAGCACCGCATGCGAGGCAGAGCCGCAGTATTTGGACAGGAACGCCTCGGCCACCATTTGAAGAAAGGCATGGTCCGTGCGATTGCCTGCAAGTTCGGCAAACGGGATCAGATCGGCACCCAGCGGCATAGGCCCGACCGCCGCGATACCATGTTCCGCGAGCAGTTCGGCGCTGGCCTGAAGACTGCGTTGCAGATGCGTTGTCGCGGTCTTGTGCGCCCCGATCAGGAAAGTAATCCGGCGGCGGCGCACTGTGTTGTTCAGGCGAAGGTGTTGGCAAAGCTGTCGCGGTAGATCGCTGACAGCTCTTCCAGAGGGGCAGAGGAGCGGCCAAGCGAGACCGTATCGCCGGTGAACTTGCCGACCGAGTTGAGCGGCACACCCGCTTGCCCCGCCGCGACGATCAAAGCCTCTGCCTGATCGAAATTGCACGCGATCAGATAGCGGGCCTGATCCTCGCCGAACAATGTCGTCATATCGCCCGAGTCCAGCACCAGACCGACGCCCGCCGCCTCGGCCAATTCGAACGCGGCCAGCGCCAGGCCGCCATCGGACAGATCCGTGCAAGCGGTGATGTAGTCACGGTTGGCGCGGATGAAATCGCCGTGGCTTTTTTCGGCGGCAAGATCAACATGCGGCGCGTCGCCGTCCTCGCGGTTGAACACCTCGGCCAGCAGGGCGGATTGCCCCAGATGGCCCTTGGTCTCGCCCAAAAGCAGCGCAACATGGCCTTCGCGCACATCCTTGCCGATCACATGGTCGATATGGTCAATCAGGCCAACGGCGCCGATGGTCGGCGTGGGCAGGATGCCCTGACCGTCGGTCTCGTTATAAAGCGAGACGTTGCCCGACACGATCGGCATATCCAGCGCCGAACAAGCCTCGCCAATACCCTGGATGGCCCCTACGAACTGGCCCATGATCTCGGGCTTTTCGGGGTTGCCGAAGTTGAGGTTGTCGGTCGTGGCAAGCGGCAGCGCACCGACGGCGGTCAGGTTGCGATACGCTTCGGCCACCGCCTGCTTGCCGCCTTCAACGGGGTTTGCGCGGACGTAGCGCGGTGTCACGTCGGACGTGAAGGCCAGCGCCTTGTCGGTGCCATGCACGCGGATGATGCCCGCGCCAAGCCCCGGCCCGCGATTGGTGTCGGCCATGACCTGGCTGTCATATTGTTCGTAGACCCATTGCTTGGACGCGTAATTCGGGCTGGAAAGCAGGGCCTTCAGCCCATCGATCGGATCGATCTCGGGGACATCCGCCAGCGGCTCGACTGCGGGGGTCGGAACCCAGGGACGATCATATTCGGGCGCGGTGCCGGACAGCGCCTTGAGCGGCAGATCGGCCTTCGTCTCACCGTTCAGCTGAATCAGAAAGCGATCTTCGGGCAGGGTTTCGCCGACAATGGCGAAATCAAGGTCCCATTTGTCGAACACGGCCTTGGCCTCTGCCTCTTTCTCGGGGCGCAGCACCATCAGCATGCGTTCCTGGGATTCCGACAGCATCATCTCATAGGCTGTCATGTTGCGTTCGCGGCAGGGGACTTTTTCCAGATCCAGCCGCACGCCAAGCCCGCCCTTGTCGCCCATCTCTACCGCAGAACAGGTCAGACCGGCCGCGCCCATATCCTGAATGGAGATCACCGCGCCGGTCTGCATCAGCTCCAGCGTGGCCTCCATCAGGCGCTTTTCGGTGAACGGATCGCCGACCTGAACAGTGGGACGCTTTTCCTCGATGGTCTCGTCGAATTCCGCGCTGGCCATCGTGGCCCCGCCGACGCCGTCGCGCCCGGTCTTGGCACCCAGATAGACGACAGGCATGCCAACGCCCGACGCTGCCGAATAGAAAATCTTGTCCGCATCGGCAAGGCCCGCAGCAAAGGCGTTCACCAGACAGTTGCCATTATAGGCGGAGTGAAAACGCACCTCACCGCCGACGGTCGGCACACCGAAGCAGTTGCCATAGCCGCCGACGCCTTCGACCACGCCATGCACAAGCTGGCGCGTCTTGGGGTGAGCCGTCTCGCCAAAGCTGAGCGAGTTCATCGCCGCAATTGGACGCGCGCCCATGGTGAACACGTCGCGGAGGATGCCACCGACACCTGTCGCAGCGCCCTGATAGGGTTCAATATAGGATGGGTGGTTGTGGCTTTCCATTTTGAAGACCACGGCCTGACCATCGCCAATATCGACGACGCCGGCATTCTCGCCGGGGCCGCAGATCACCTGCGGGCCTGTCGTGGGCAAGGTGCGCAGCCACTTCTTGGAGGACTTGTAGGAACAATGCTCGTTCCACATCGCCGAGAATATGCCAAGCTCGGTGAATGTCGGCTCTCGGTTCAACAGCCGCAGAATCTCGGCATATTCGTTTTCTTTCAGGCCGTGGGCCTCGATCAGATCAGGGGTGATCACGGGATCTTGCATCGGTCATATATCCAAGGCTGCGGGTTGGCGTCTCTATTAGGGCAAGGGGCGCATGGGGGAAAGGGGGCGGCACCAAACAAGACGTCAATCATGGATGCCTAGGTAAACGGTCTGTACCAATTTTGCCAATAGGCGTCGCCTGGAAGACCCATATACGCGCGGTTGGCGGACCCTGGGCAGGCAGACAGATTGGTGGGTCGCGCAGTTACAAATGCTTAGGCCCGGCCAAAGGTGCATCGCCAAACGGGGCCGTGCTGCACAGCAACGCAACAGCCATGATTCGTCCGACGTTTGCGCAAACATCTGCAAAAAAAAGGCCGAGCATAAAGCTCGGCCGAAGTCCAACAGGGAGGTGAAAATGATGCGCTGTTGGGCGCGTCATCTTCAAAAGCTCAATTAGTCATCGAAGTTGAGTCGGGCAAGCCCCGCAATGCCGCAGTTGCAGCATTGCCGGTATGCGATTATTGCATGGCTGAAGTGCTGGCGAGCATTTTCAACTGTTTGCGGTGGGCAAAGATCTCTTCTTCGACAAAATCGCGGAACACAGAGATCCGTTTGGAGTGTCTCATCTCTTCGGGATAGGCGAGGAACACCGGCACTTCGATTGATTGGACATCCGGAAGAACGCGGACCGCCTGTGGGAAGTCCTCGATGATGTAATCGGGCAGAACGCCGATGCCGAGATGATTAATGACGCCCTGTAAAACGCCGAAATAGTTGTTCACGGCCAGCATCGACCTGATGTCATGCGTCAGCAGTTCCTGCACGAGGTTCAGGCCGGCCCCGACCTGCGCAGACGTGGTGTTCTGGCAAATCAGCCGGTGGTTCGACATATCGGACATCTCAACCGGCACGCCGTTCTGTTTCAGGTATTCCGATGACGCGTAAAGCCGCATCCGCACGCTCATCAAGCGCTTGCGGATCAGATCGGCCTGACTGGGTTCTTTCATGCGGATCGCCACATCGGCCTCGCGCATCGGCAGGTCTAGCACGCGTTCTTCCAACATCAGGTCGATCTTGAGATTGGGGTATTTCTCGTACAGCTTCGTCAGGCGCGGGGCCAGCCAGAGCGAGCCGAACCCGGTCGTGGTGGTGACCTTGAGGTCACCGAAGGCTTCTTC
The DNA here is from genome assembly GCF_048268605.1 of Primorskyibacter flagellatus. Lineage (NCBI taxonomy): Bacteria > Pseudomonadati > Pseudomonadota > Alphaproteobacteria > Rhodobacterales > Roseobacteraceae > Primorskyibacter > Primorskyibacter flagellatus. The sequence continues at coordinate 141,517 of NZ_JBLWVF010000005.1, read as the reverse complement.
TTCGCTGTCGCGTATCCGCGCAGAGGCGGCATCAAGTCGTTTGATCATCGCATTCGTGGCTTCGAACAGCAATTCACCCTGTTCGGTCAGAATCAGTCCTCGGGCATGCCGGCGGAACAGCGTCGTGTTGAGCGATTCCTCCAGCGCGCGCACCTGGCGGCTGACGGCTGATTGCGACAGGTGCAAGACGTCGCCCGCATGGGTTAGACTGCCAGCATCCGCCACTGCGTGAAATATTCTGAGCTTGTCCCAGTCCATGTCGGCAACTTTCACTCTGTTGTTGATCGTATTGTGAAATACAGTCTCTTACGCAAGTTACATCCGGAGATCACGGAAAAATCAGAAATAATTTGCTATGCAGGTCAGTTGTTATGACCTAATATAGCGCTAAATGATGCATCAACTGGCGACGGGAGACGCGAGATGGGCAAGACCGAGATCACCCTTAACGACAGATTCGATCTGGAAAAGTCACCGGTTCTGCTGAACGGGACGCAGGCGCTGGTGCGCTTGATGCTCATGCAGAAAGAGCGTGACCGCGCGGCAGGATTGAACACTGCGGGATTTGTCACCGGCTATCGAGGATCGCCGCTGGGGGCCGTCGATCTGCAAATGACCCGTGCCGGAAAGGTGTTGAACAAGTATGACGTCACTTTCCAGCCCGGACTGAACGAAGATCTGGCCGCGACGGCGCTTTGGGGCAGCCAGCAGGCCGAACTGCGCGGCGAGGGCAAATATGATGGCGTTTTCGGTCTGTGGTACGGCAAAGGGCCGGGGGTGGATCGGTCCGGAGACGTGATGCGCCACGCCAATATGGCCGGATCGTCAAAGCATGGCGGTGTGCTGATGGCGATGGGCGATGACCACACCGGCGAAAGCTCTACCGTGTTGCACCAATCGGAATGGGCGATGGTCGATGCCTATATGCCGGTGGTCAGCCCCGCCGGTGTGCAGGAAGTGCTGGATTACGGCATCTACGGCTATGCCCTGTCGCGGTTTTCCGGCCTCTGGGTTGGTCTCAAGACGATGAAAGACACGATCGAGGCGACCTCGGTGGTGGATGGCCGTCCGGACCGGATGCAGCTGAGCCTGCCGAATTTTGTGATGCCCAAGGATGGGCTGAACATTCGGCTTGGGGACACGCCGCACGCGCAAGAAGCGCGGATGATTGACTATAAGCGCTTTGCCGCCGAAGAGTTCAGCCATGTCAACAAGATGGACAAGCGCGTCTGGGGCAAGCCCGGTGCCAAGATCGGCTTTGTCGCGGCTGGCAAGAACTGGCTGGATCTGGTGCATGCGTTCAGCCTGCTGAATATTGACGCGGATGAGGCGCTGCGCCTAGGCCTGACCACATACAAGGTCGGGCAGACCTGGCCGCTGGACATGAAAGGCTTTCACGACTGGGCAGAGGGGTTGGATCTGATTGTCGTGGTCGAGGAAAAGCGCAAGCTGATCGAGGTACAGATCAAGGAGGCGATCTTTGACGACCGACAGGGACGCCGCGTCTATGGCTGGTACAAAAGCGGTGCAGGGGGCATGCATGACGACGAGTTGTTCCCGACACGCGCCGCCCTCGACCCGATCCTGATTGCCGAGAAAATCGGTGGCATCCTGATCGACGAAGGGCGCGGCACAGATGGTGTCAAGGCCGGGATGCAGGCGCTGGACGAGGCGCGCCGCGCCGACAATGCCGAAGATATTGCGGCTCGTCTGCCTTACTATTGCGCCGGTTGCCCGCACAACACCTCTACCAAAGTACCCGAGGGCAGCCGTGCCTATGCGGGCATCGGCTGTCACTACATGGTACAGTGGATGGACCGTGAAACCACAGGCTTTACCCATATGGGCGGCGAAGGGGCGAACTGGATCGGAGAGGCACCGTTCTCTAACCGGCCCCATGTGTTTCAGAATCTTGGCGACGGCACCTACAACCATTCAGGCGTGCAGGCGATCCGGGCAGCCTTGGCGGCTGGGACAAATATCACCTACAAGATCCTCTATAACGACGCCGTTGCCATGACGGGTGGCCAGCCCAACGAAGGCGGCCTTTCCCCGCAGCGTATTGCCGCCGAAGTCAAGGCGATGGGATGCCGAAATATCGCCGTGGTCTACGACGAAAAGGAAGATATTGACCTTAAATCCTTTCCGCAAGGCATTGAATTACATGAGCGTTCTGACATGCCTGCGATACAGGAGGCGTTCACGAAGCACGAAGGCGTCTCGGCAATCATCTATGTCCAGACCTGCGCGGCCGAGAAACGCCGCCGACGCAAGCGGGGCAAGTTTCCCGATCCCGACAAGCGCGTGTTCATCAACACCGATGTCTGCGAAGGCTGCGGCGATTGCGGAGTGCAGTCGAACTGCGTGGCGATTGTTCCCGAAGAGACAGAGCTGGGCCGAAAGCGCGCGATTGACCAATCCGCGTGCAACAAGGATTTCTCTTGTCTGAAAGGGTTTTGCCCGTCTTTCGTGACGCTGGAAGGGGCGCAGCTCAAGAAGGGCGCGACGGCCGCTCTGGACTTGCCGGACCTGCCTGACCAGCAGATCCCGGCGATCAACGGAACCTATAATGTTGTCATCACGGGCGTTGGTGGCACCGGGGTCGTGACCATCGGAGCAGTGCTTGCCCAGGCCGCGCAGATCGACGGCAAGGGCGCAGGCATGATGGAAATGGCAGGCCTTGCCCAAAAGGGCGGCGCGGTGCACATCCATTGCCGCATCGCCGAACGGCCCGAAGATATCAATGCGATCCGCGTGGCCACGGGTGAAGCGGATGCCCTGATCGGCGGCGATCTGGTGGTCAGTGCGGGTGCCAAGACGCTTGGCCTGACCCGCACGGGCCGCAGCGGCGCGGTCGTGAACAGCCATGAGATCATCACCGGGGACTTCACGCGCGACACGGATTTTACGTTGCCCAGCGACAGGTTGCGGCTCGCTCTTGAAGCAAGGATGAAAGACCGGGTCGATCTGTTCGACGCGACCGAACTTGCGCGCGCCACGATGGGCGACTCGATCTTTTCCAACATGATGATCCTCGGGGCCGCGTGGCAGCGCGGGCTGGTGCCCCTTAGCCTGGATGCGATAAATCAGGCGATAGAGCTGAACGGTGCGGCGGTGGAGCGCAATCAGCGCGCCTTCCAGATCGGACGTTGGGCCGTGCTGAATCCGGAACAGGCCAGACAGTTGATAGAGCCGAATGTCGTCGGCCGGCCGCAATCGCTGGACGAGAAGATTGCATTTCGTGTCGAACATCTTACCGCCTATCAGGGCAAGCGACTGGCCAAGCGCTATATGCAGATGGTTGACCGCTTCACCGATCCCGCCCTGCGCGAGGCCGTGGCAAAAGGCTATCATAAGCTATTTTCATACAAGGATGAGTACGAGGTCGCCCGTCTGCTTTTGACCAGCCGCGACAAGGCCAGGGAAGAGTTTGACGGCGATTTCAAGATGAGCTTTCACCTCGCGCCGCCGATGCTTGCTCGCATGGGCGCGGATGGCCGTCCTCAGAAGCGTGAATTCGGGCCTTGGCTGGAACGTCCGTTGCGGTTGATGGCGCGGTTCAAAGGGTTGCGCGGCACGCCGTTCGATCCGTTCGGCTATACCGCGGAACGCAAGATGGAACGCGCGCTGATCGCGCAATATCAGGCGGATATGGACGAGGTCGAAAAGCATCTGAGCGCCGACACGATGGATGTGGCGGTCGCATTGGCGGAATTGCCGTTGCAGATCAAAGGGTTCGGGCCGGTAAAGATGGCGAATGAGACCAAGGCTGCCAAACGACGCGAAGAACTGTTGGCGATGCTGCGCGCGGGCGGCGCGCCGATGTCCAAGGCAGCGGAATAGATCCGGCGCACCGCGTGGTCGGCAAGCTCAGCGGCGCCGTCCGGAATGGGACTCGCGCACTTGTGGATTTCTTGCGAAAAGAGACGTAAGAGCTTTCACCGATCCCGCTTCGGTCTTATGACTGCGGGTTCGAGATTTAAGACAAACGCAAGGGCTGACGGCCGGGGTATCCGCATGGCGGTAGGAATTTTTGACAGTGGTCTTGGGGGGTTGACGGTCCTCGACGCGGTGTCCAGGCGGTTGCCGGACGTGCCTTTCGTCTATCTGGGCGACAACAAGAACGCGCCCTACGGTGTCCGGGATGCCGAGGATGTCTACAACCTGACAACCGCCGCCGTGTCGCGGCTTTGGGAGGAAGGCTGCGATCTGGTCATCCTGGCCTGTAATACCGCGAGCGCTGCGGCGTTGCGGCGGATGCAAGAAAGCTGGATACCGCCTGAAAAGCGCGTGCTGGGCGTTTTTGTCCCATTGATCGAGGCACTTACAGAACGGCAATGGGGCGATAATAGCCCGCCGCGCGAAGTCGCGGTCAAGCATGTTGCGTTGTTTGCGACGCCCGCCACGGTGCGCAGCCGTGCGTTTCAGCGTGAACTGGCGTTTCGCGCCATTGGTGTGGATGTCGAGGCGCAGGCCTGCGGCGGGTTGGTCGATGCCATCGAAGAGGGTGACATGATCCTGGCCGAGGCTTTGGTGCGCAGCCATGTCGATGCTTTGAAACGGAAAATGCCCGAACCGCAGGCGGCCATTCTGGGCTGCACGCACTACCCGTTGATGCAGGATGTGTTTCAGGCAGCGCTTGGCCCGGACGTGACGGTTTACAGCCAAGCCGATCTGGTGGCCGCCAGCCTTGCCGACTATCTGGAGCGTCATCCGGGAATGTTGGGGCGTGGTGAAAACGCGATTTGCCTGACCAGTGGCAACCCGCGCAAAGTGTCCGATCAGGCGACGCATTTCCTGCGACGACAGGTCGAGTTTCAAAGCGCCTGACGCGCCGCGTTTGGTGCCTTTTGTGACATTTGCCCCCCGAATTTGTACAAATGCCCCCTGAAGGGAAACGACATGACTCATAAAATCGCGATCCTCGGTGCCTCTGGCTATACCGGTGCGGAACTGATCCGCCTGATCGCCACCCATCCCTCGATGCAGATTGCTGCTCTTGGAGCCAATGCCAAGGCCGGACAAAGCATGGCGACGGTTTATCCGCATTTGCGCCATCTCGACCTGCCGGATCTGGTGACGGCGGATGAGATCGACTTTGCCAAGATCGACCTGTGCTTTTGCGCTTTGCCGCACAAGACCAGCCAGGAGGTGATCCGCGATCTGCCGAAAGACCTGAAGATCGTCGATCTGTCGGCGGATTTCCGGCTGCGCGATCCGGCGGAATACCAAAAGTGGTACGGCAACCCGCATGCTGCGGTCGAGGTGCAGAAAGAGGCGGTTTACGGTCTGACCGAATTCTACCGCGACGAGATTCGGGAAGCGCGGCTTGTGGCCGGCACCGGCTGCAATGCGGCGACCGGGCAATATGCGCTTCGGCCGCTGATCTCGAGTGGGGTGATCGGGCTGGACGATATTATCCTTGATCTGAAATGTGCCGTGTCGGGCGCGGGCCGGGCGCTGAAGGAAAACCTGATGCATGCCGAATTGTCCGAAGGCTACAACGCCTATGCCGTGGGTGGCACGCACCGGCATCTGGGCGAGTTTGATCAGGAATTTTCCAAACTCGCAGGACGTCCCGTAGAGGTGCAGTTCACGCCGCATCTGATGCCTGCGAACCGTGGTATCCTGGCCACCACCTATGTCAGCGGCGATCCGCAAGAGGTCTATGCGGCGTTGCGCGATGCCTATGCCGACGAGCCGTTCCTGCAAGTGCTTCCCTTTGGCGAGACACCGTCGACGCATCATGTGCGCGGGTCGAATTTCTGCCATATCGGCGTGACGGGGGATCGCAAACCGGGGCGGGCCATCGTTGTGGCCGCGTTGGACAACCTGACCAAAGGGTCTTCGGGTCAAGCATTGCAAAATGCGAACCTGATGTTGGGTGAGGATGAGGCCGCAGGGCTGACTCTGGTGCCCTGTTTCCCGTAAATGCGTGCAGCCGGGACGATTTGACCTCTGTCCCGGCAGAATTTTTCGGGTAGGTTTTGCCTGTTCCAAAGGAGAGGACGCATGAAGAGCCTCAAGAAAAAGCGTCGTATTCAGGTTGTCGCCGTGGCCGTGGTCGCGCTTGCGGCCAGCACCGTGCTGATCGGATACGGGATGCAGGACGGGATCAACTTTTTCCGCTCACCCAGTCAGGTGATGGCGGAACCACCCGCCCCGAATGAGACATTCCGGATTGGCGGATTGGTCGAGGAAGGATCGCTGCAACGCGGCCAGGGAGAGCTGATCCGCTTTCGCGTGACCGATGGGGGCGCGACCGTTCCGGTGGTGTTCGGCGGCGTCCTGCCGGATCTGTTCGGCGAGAAGCAAGGCATGGTGGGCACTGGAAAATACATCAACGGTGTCTTCGAAGCCTCTGAAATTCTTGCAAAACATGACGAGACCTACATGCCGAAAGAGGTTGTGGACGCGCTGAAGGAACAAGGCGTCTACCAGGCCCCCGAAAGCTGACGCGCGGGGCTGCGCACGGTCAGATCGGGCCGCATTAACCAATTGCTGCAATCGTTTGTGCCGAGGTTTCAGGCAAGCGAGAGGCAGCCCACATGCCCAATGTCAGGCAGATTGCAGAGCAGATTGTCGCCCGTGAAGGCGGCTATGTGAACGACCCCGACGATCCCGGCGGGGCCACGAACCATGGTGTGACGATCCACACGATGCGGCGGTTGGGGTTGGATCTGACCCAAGACGGAAAGGTTGATGCGGCGGATGTTCGGCAGCTTGATCGCGCCCAGGCGGTCGAGATCTTCCTGCGGCACTATTTCGTCGAGCCGCGATTGGCAGAGCTTCCCGAGGCGCTTCAGCCCTCGGTTTTCGATATGTATGTTAATGCCGGGGCCAATGCGGTCAAGATCCTGCAACGGCTGCTCTGCGAGATGGGTGACACCGTCGCGGTTGACGGGGCTTTGGGGCCGCAGACCATCGCTGCGACGGCGCGGTGCATGGTCGCGGCCCCGGCCTATATGGTGGATGCCTACGGGATTGCCCGGCGGAATTACTATTTCGGCCTGGCCGATGCGCGGCCCAGCTCGCGCAAATATGCGCGCAGCCGGAAGGGCGGCAAGGGCGGCTGGATCAAACGCGCCGAAGAGTTCATCTCACCCCGGTTTCATCTGAGCGAAAACGCGTTTCGGGCACGGGTGTCGGCATGGGGTTGATTGAAAGGCTGTTGGGCGTCGTCTTTGGCGGCGGGCGCAATGTCGTGGCGCAAACCGCCGAGATCTTCCGGGTGAATGCCGAGGCCGAGGCTGCGCGCGGCGCGACGCTGCGCGGCGATGCCTTGCGGCAGTTCGGGCAGGAATTCGTGCAACCCAAACGTGGCGGTTTCGACAGGTTCATGGATGGCGTGAACCGGCTGCCACGGCCCGCGCTGGCGCTTGGCACGCTGGGGCTGTTCTGCGCGGCGATGGTGGACCCGGTGTGGTTCGCCGCGCGCATGGCCGGGATTGCGCTGGTGCCGGAACCGATGTGGTGGCTTTTGGGCGCAATCGTGTCGTTCTATTTCGGCGCGCGGCATCAGGCAAAGGGACAGGCCTATCAGGCGGATCTGGCGCGCACGGTCGGCATGACGCCCGGCGTGATGCGCACGGTGGAAGAGATCGAGTCGTTGCGGCAGAGCCAGGCGTCGCCCGCACCGGCCCCCGAGCCGGTGCCTTTGGTCGAAAGAAATGCAGAAAATCCCGCGCTTGCAGAGTGGCGGGCCAGCAAAACCGGGTAGGGCGCGACAATGTGAACGGGGCGGGGCGGGGAAAACCATTGGCCCGCCCCGCTTTACGCGAATATAACCCTTGCATGATTACAGAGCTCGGGCATTTCGCCCTCATCCTCGCCTTCCTCGTCGCCATCGTGCAGACTGTTGTCCCCATCATCGGTGCGCACAGGCGCTGGCCGGGCTGGATGTCGGTTGCCGAACCGGCCGCCACCACGCAGTTTTTGCTGCTGGGCTTTGCCTTTGCGGCGCTGACCTATGCATTCGTGACCAGCGATTTCAGCCTGCGCCTTGTGGTGTTGAACAGTCATTCGGCCAAGCCGATGCTTTACAAGATTTCGGGCGTTTGGGGGAATCACGAAGGCTCCATGCTGCTCTGGGTTCTGATTCTCAGCCTTTTCGGCGCGATGGTGGCGTGGTTCGGGGCGCAACTGCCACCCACATTGCGCGCGCGGGTGCTGTCGGTGCAGGCCGCGATTGGCGTGGCGTTTCTGGCGTTCATCCTGTTTACCTCCAACCCGTTCCTGCGCCTCGCGGTGCCGCCCTTTGACGGGCAGGACCTGAATCCGCTGTTGCAGGATCCGGGATTGGCCTTCCATCCGCCCTTTCTCTACCTCGGCTATGTCGGCCTGAGCGTCTGCTTCAGTTTCGCCGTCGCCGCCCTGATCGAGGGGCGCGTGGATGCCGCATGGGGTCGCTGGGTGCGGCCCTGGACGCTGGCGGCGTGGATCTTCCTGACCATCGGCATCGCGCTCGGGTCCTGGTGGGCCTATTACGAGCTTGGCTGGGGCGGGTTCTGGTTCTGGGATCCGGTGGAAAATGCCAGCTTCATGCCGTGGCTCTTTGCGGCGGCGCTGCTGCACAGTTCCATTGTCGTGGAAAAGCGCGAGGCGCTGAAAAGCTGGACCATCCTGTTGGCGATCATGGCGTTCGGCTTCTCAATGATCGGCACATTCATCGTGCGTTCCGGCGTGCTGACCAGTGTACACGCCTTCGCCAATGACCCCGAACGCGGCGTGTTCATCCTGATGATCCTTGCCGTCTTTACCGGAGGTGCGTTGACGCTGTTTGCCGCGCGCGCCGGAACCATGGAGGCGAAGGGGGTGTTTGCCGTTGTCAGCCGCGAAAGCGCGTTGGTGGCGAACAACATCCTGCTGTCGGTGGCGTCGCTGGTGGTGTTTGTCGGCACGATCTGGCCGCTGGCCGCCGAGATGTTCTTTGACCGCAAGCTGAGCGTCGGTGCGCCCTTCTTCGACATGGCCTTCACGCCGTTCATGGTGGTGCTGGGGCTGATCCTGCCGCTGGGCGCAATGCTGCCCTGGAAACGTGCCAAGCCTGGCCGGGTGACCCGTCAACTACTTCCCGCGCTGGTGCTGGCCTTGGCGCTGGCGGGGCTGACCTGGGCCATGCAGTCCGGGCGCAGCCTGCTGGGGCCGGTGGGGCTGTTCCTGGGGAGTTGGCTGGTTTTCGGGTCTTTGACGGATCTGTGGACCCGCACGGGCCGATCGCGTGATCTGCGCCGCCTGATGCGCCTGCCGCGCGCCGATTGGGGCAAATCGGTGGCCCATGCCGGGCTGGGCATCACCATCTTCGGCATTGCCGGTCTGACCGCCTGGCAGACCGAGGATATCCGCGTCGCGAATATCGGCGAGCCTTTCGAGGTGTCGGGCTATGAATTGACCCTGAACAGCGTCGAAAGGGTGCGCGGACCGAATTATTTCTCGACCACGGCAAATGTCACCCTGGCACAGGACGGACAGCAGATCGCGACGCTTTATCCCGAAAAGCGCAGCTATCCGGTGGCCAAGATGCCCACGACCGAAGCGGCCATCGATTACCGGTTTTTGCGCGATGTCTATGTGGTGATCGGGGATGCGCAGGGCAATGACGCGTGGACCATGCGCACCTATGTCAAGCCGCTGGCGGGCTGGATCTGGGCCGGGTGCCTGATCATGGCACTTGGCGGCGGATTGTCCCTGACGGACCGCCGCTACCGGGTGGCCGCGGGGGCGCGCAAAGCGCCTGCACCTGCGGGCGTGCCTGCGGAATGAGGCGGTTCCGGGAATGGTGGGGTAAAACCCCACCCTACATCCTTGTGCTTTGCCTTGCGCTGCTGGCCGCACCGGTCTGGGCTGTGCAACCGGACGAGGTGCTGGACGACCCGGCGCTGGAGTTGCGTGCGCGCGAACTGTCCAAGGGGCTGCGCTGTCTGGTGTGTCAGAACGAGAGCATCGACGAATCCAATGCCTCGCTGGCGCGGGATCTGCGCCTTCTGGTGCGCGAACGTCTGGTCGAGGGCGACAGCGACGCAGAGGCGCTGGCCTTTATCGTCGATCGCTATGGCGAGTTCGTGCTGCTGAAACCCACGACCGGGGGCGCGAACTGGTTGCTTTGGGCGGCAGGCCCCTTGATGCTGGTCACCGCGCTTGGGGTGGGTGTCGTTTATATCCGCCGCCGGTCACACGCGCGGGCACCGGCTGAGCAGGGGCTGAACGCTGACGAAAGCGCGCGGCTGAAAGAGATCCTTGATCGCAACGACCCGTGACGTTGCGTTGGGCTTTGCCATTTCCGGCGGCTGCGTGTTTGATGCGGCGCAAAGATTGCTCAACAAGGAGACAGCGCCCGTGCATTACGAAACCATCACCTATGAGGTCAGCGACAACATCTGCGTCGTGACGCTGAACCGGCCCGACGTGATGAACGCTCTGGACACGCAGATGCGTGCCGAGATCACGCAAGCCGTGCGCCAAGGCGGTAAAGAGGCGCGCGTCGTGGTCCTGACAGGCGCGGGCGGGCGGGCCTTCTGTTCCGGGCAGGATCTGGGCGACCGGGCCAATGCGGCCAATCTGGATCTGGAACGCGTGCTGCGCGACGAATACGAACCGATGCTCAAGGCGATCTACGAATGCCCGGTGCCGACGATCTGTGCCGTGAACGGTGCGGCTGCGGGGGCGGGGGCGAATCTTGCGCTTGCGGCGGATGTTGTCATTGCCACGGAAAGCGCTGCCTTCATTCAGGCCTTCACCCGGATCGGCCTGATCCCGGATGCAGGCGGCAGCTATTACCTGCCGCGCCAGATGGGCATGGCCAAGGCGATGGGGGCGGCGCTGTTCGCCGACAAGATTTCCGCCCGACAGGCCGATGACTGGGGCATGATCTACGAGGCCGTGGCGGATGACGGGTTTGAGACCCATTGGCGCAAACGCGCGGCGCATTTGGCAAATGGTCCAACGGCCGCATATAATGCGCTGAAACAGGCAATTCGCGGCAGCTTTGACAATACGCTGGACGAACAATTGGCGCTGGAGGCGCAATTGCAAGGCAAATGCGGTCAGACCCGTGATTTCAAAGAAGGTGTCGTGGCTTTTCTTGAAAAACGCCCGGCCAATTACGAAGGGCGCTGAAGCGCAACCACCGGATTGACCCGTGCCGGACCATAGTTCGGCACGCTTGAGGCGTTCACCTGATGCCGTGGGTTTCAGGCGCTAGGCATCCGTGCAGAGCGTGTTTTGCGGCCACGCTCTCGAAGCGCACCGCAGGGCGTGCAGGCTGCCACAAGTCGAATGACGTTGGGTAAGTTGATTCCCGACGCATTTGAATTGCATTCATTTAATTTCATTCGTTGATTCTACAGGGTTTTTTCTTCAACTTAATTGTTGAAATTGTCTCAATGTATATCGTATACAATGTCTACACTTTATTCATATATATCGACCTGTAATTCGAAGGATTTTCGGGTCTGCAACAATTTTATCAAAGATCTCTTTGCAAGAGGAGGTTTTTTATGACGGCGGGAAACGGGTGAGTGGCCCTGATTCTTCTCATGTCGCGAAGTGGATCCCATGTAGGAGTGCGTGGCATTCATTTCGCGGCATATTTTATCCCCAACGACAGATCCCCTGAAGACCACAGCAAGACACGCACCGGCCCGGCCGGGGTGGCAACTCTGGCAAATGAAAAAAGCCCGCCCCTGTAAGGGACGGGCTTGCGGTTTGCGTCGCTGAGCAGACTTAGCGCTTTTCGATATCGGTGTAGTCGCGCGCGGTGCTGCCCAGGTAAAGCTGACGCGGACGGCCGATCTTGTTCTGCGGATCGCCGATCATTTCCTTCCACTGCGAAACCCAGCCGACGGTGCGCGACAGCGCGAAGATCGGGGTGAACATCGAGGTGGGAAAACCCATCGCTTCGAGGATGATGCCGGAATAGAAGTCGACATTCGGGAACAGCTTCTTCTCGGTGAAGTAGGGGTCCGCAAGGGCAGCAGCTTCGAGTTCCTTGGCAACCTGCAATGTGGGATTGTTCTCGATCCCCAGCAGGTCCAGCACCTCGTCTGCGGATTGTTTCATCACCTTGGCGCGCGGGTCGAAGTTCTTGTAGACGCGGTGGCCAAAGCCCATCAGGCGGAATGGGTCGTTCTTGTCCTTGGCGCGTTCGATGAATTCGGGAATGCGGTCCGGGGTGCCAATCTCGCGCAGCATTTCAAGACAGGCCTGGTTGGCCCCACCATGTGCCGGACCCCAAAGACACGCAACGCCGGCGGCGATACAGGCAAAGGGGTTGGCGCCCGAGGATGACGCCAGCCGCACCGTCGAAGTCGAGGCGTTCTGTTCGTGATCGGCATGCAGGGTGAAGATCCGGTCCATCGCGCGGCTCAGGATCGGGTTGACCTCGTATTCCTCGGCCGGAACGGAAAAGCACATGCGCAGGAAGTTGGACGCGTAATCCAGATCGTTGCGCGGATACACAAATGGTTGACCAGTGTGATATTTGTAGGCCCAGGCGGCAATCGTCGGCATCTTGGCGATCAGCCGGATAGAGGCGACCTCGCGCTGCCAGGCATCGGTGATGTCGGTGCTGTCATGGTAGAAGGCCGACATCGCCCCCACGACGCCGACCATGATCGCCATCGGATGCGCGTCGCGGCGGAACCCGCGGAAGAAATACTGCATCTGCTCGTGCAGCATCGTGTGGTTGGTCACGCGGTTTTCGAAATCCTCAAGCTCTTGCGCCGAGGGCAGCTCGCCGTAAAGCAGCAGGTAGCAGACTTCGAGATAATGCGATTTCTCGGCCAACTGGTCGATCGGATAGCCGCGGTGCAAAAGCTCGCCCTTGTCGCCATCAATGAAGGTGATCGTGCTGTCGCAGGCCGCAGTAGAGGTGAAGCCGGGGTCGTAGGTGAACACACCTGCATTGGCATATAGCTTGCGGATGTCTATCACGTCGGGGCCCACGGTTGGGCTAAAGATCGGCAAATCAAAGCTTTTGCCATCCAGTTGCAGGGTAGCGTTCTTGGTACTTTCTGCCATGAAGTGGTCCCTTCGTCTCAATGCCGTTGAGCGAATGCAACGGCTTCCTATGTCAACAGGCATTGAGACAAGATGATCTGGTCAGCTTTTCCCAATGGCCGCAGCCTGATCCAGCCGGACGAGTGTTTCGTCCCGGCCCAAAACGAGCATCATGTCGAATACGCTGGGTGTCACTGAACGTCCGGCAAGTGCGGCCCGAAGCGGACCTGCAAGTTTACCGAATTTCAGTTCATTCTCCTCGGTAAACCGGGACAAGACACCCTCCAATTCGTCTCGGGACCAGCTAGCATTTTGCAATTGCGGCGTCAATGCAGCCAGTATACCACGGGATACCGCATCAAGTTGTCCGGCGGCTTTCTCATCCGGAACGATCGGAGATTTCGCCAGAATAAACTCTGCCTTTTCAATGAGCTGTGGGAATGTTTTTGCGCGATCCTTGAGGCAATACATCGCACGTCCCAATCCGTCGCGCTGCGCGGATGTCAAGGCGGGCTGTTCGGCTGCCTTAAGGTAAGCGTCAATTTCGTGCAGCAGCGCAGCATCGTCGGCAGCCGCGATGTGCTGGCCGCAGAGATTCTCCAGCTTCTTGAAGTCCAGACGCGCCGGGCTTTTGCCGATTCCATCCAGCCCGAACCACTGCTGCGCCTGTTCGTCGGTGAAAAATTCGTCGTCGCCATGGCTCCAGCCCAAACGGGCCAGGTAGTTGCGCATACCTGCCGACGGATAGCCCATCGCCTGATATTCCTCGACGCCCAATGCGCCGTGGCGTTTCGACAGTTTCTTGCCGTCTGGTCCATGGATCAGCGGGATATGCGCCCAGACCGGTACATCCCAGCCCATCGCGGTATAGATTCCCATCTGGCGCGCGGCATTGTTGAGGTGATCGTCGCCCCGGATGACATGGGTCACGCCCATGTCATGGTCGTCCACCACCACGGCGAGCATGTAGACGGGCGTGCCGTCCGACCGGAGCAGGATCATGTCGTCAAGCTGGTCGTTGCGGATCGTGACCTTGCCCTGCACCTGATCGTCGATCACGGTTGTGCCCTCGGCGGGTGTCTTGAGGCGGATCACGAAGGGCGCATCGGGCTGGGTGGCCGGGTCGGCGTCGCGCCAGGGGCTTTGGAACAGGGTGGATTTGCCTTCGGCCTTGGCGGTCTCGCGGAAGGCCGCGATATCATCCTGCGTGGCAAAGCATTTATACGCGGCCCCCTTGGCCAGCAACTCATGCGCAACCTCGGCATGGCGCGCGGCCCCCGCGGCCTGGCTGATCGCCTCGCCGTCATGGTCCAGCCCCAGCCAGTCCAGACCCTTCAGGATGGCGGCTGTCGCCTCGGGGGTAGAGCGTTCGCGGTCCGTATCCTCGATCCGCAGCAGAAAGCGCCCGTCGCGTCCGCGCGCGAACAGCCAGTTGAACAGCGCCGTGCGCGCCCCGCCAATATGCAGGTAGCCGGTGGGAGAGGGCGCGAAACGGGTCACGACTTGGCCGGTCATGGGCAATATTTACCTTCTGTAAACCTTGGGAGGGATAGCGTTGAGGCATCCTTAAACGTCACACACGCGAAGGACAAGATGCGCGCCCTGGACCGGATCGAAGCCGCCATGCTGGAACAGCGCGGCCAGCTCTTCGCCTGGGCACCGGTTTTCCTGGCGCTGGGGATCGGCGGGTATTTCCTGCTGCGGGTGGAGCCTGCTTCTTGGATGCTGTGGCTGTGCGGCGGAACCGGTCTGGGGCTGCTGATGCTGCAAAGGCGGCTTGGGGCCGCGTCCGGGCCGGTGCTGGCGGCACTGGCGCTGGTCCTGCTGGGCCTTGCCGTGGCGGGGGCGCGGACGCATCAGGTGTCTGCCCCTGTGTTGAGCTTTCGCTATTACGGGCCCATCGAAGGGCGGATCGTCGGGATTGACCGCTCGGCCTCGGACGCGGTGCGGCTGACGCTCGACACTGTCGTGCTGCGGCGCACCTCGCCCGCGCGCACGCCTGACCGCGTGCGGGTGTCTCTGCACGGAGAGCAGGGGTTCATCACCCCCACGCCCGGCATGACGGTGATCCTGACCGGGCATCTGTCGCCGCCCCAAGGCGCGGTAGAGCCGGGCGGTTTCGATTTCCGTCGCCATTCTTGGTTTTTGCGGTTGGGGGCGGTGGGCTACACCCGTACGCCCGTTCTGATGCTGGAGCCGCCAGCGGGCGGGCTGCATGTGTTCCGTGCCCGCATGGCCTTGTCGGCGCGGGTGCAGGCGGCGCTGCCGGGCGAAACCGGGGCCTTTGCCGCCGCCGTGATGACCGGGGACCGGTCCGGCATGGGGCAGGGCACCCTGGACGATCTGCGCCGCACCAACCTTGCGCATCTTCTGGCGATTTCCGGTTTGCATATGGGGCTGCTGGCGGGGTTCGTCTTCGCGGCGCTGCGTCTTGGGTTTCTGCTTTGGCCCGCCATGGCCCTGCGCCTGCCGGTCAAGAAATTTGCGGCGGCGGGGGCGATGCTGGCGGCGGGGGGCTATCTGGCATTGTCGGGCGGCAATGTCGCGACCGAGCGTGCCTTCGTGATGGTCGCGGTGGCGCTGGGGGCGGTGATCGTCGACCGCCGCGCGCTTAGCCTGCGGGCCGTGGCGATGGCCGCGCTGATCGTGTTGCTTTTGCGGCCCGAAGCGTTGCTGGGGCCGGGGTTTCAGATGTCCTTTGCGGCCACCACCGCGCTTGTCGCGGTGTTCGGGGCGTTGCGGAACATCGACATGGATTGGATGCCGCGCTGGGTGCGGCCGGTTCTGGCGGTCGTGATCTCGTCGGCCGTGGCAGGGGCCGCGACCGCGCCCGTCGGCATGGCGCATTTCAATCAGGCGGCGCATTACGGGCTGATGGCGAACCTCGTTTCCGTGCCTTTGATGGGGCTGTTGGTCATGCCGGCGGCGGTCGTTGCGGCGTGCCTTTTGCCGCTGGGGCTGGAGGGGTTGGCACTTTGGGTGATGGGGCTGGGGCTGGACTGGATCCTGCTGGTCGCGGGGACGGTGTCGGGGTGGGATGGCGCGGTGGGGCAGGTGATCAGCCCCGGCCCCAGGGTGCTGCCCCTGCTGGCCTGCGGCATGCTGCTGATGATGCTCTGGCACGGGCGGTTTCGCTGGGCGGGTCTGGCACCGGTGGCGCTGGGTCTGGTGCTGTGGGCCGGGGCGGAACGGCCGGGTGTGCTGGTGGCCGAGAATGGCGGGCTGGTTGGCATCCTCGGGCCGCAGGGCCGGGCGCTGAGCAAGCCGAAAGGCGCGGGATTCGTCGCCGGGGTCTGGCTGGAAAACGACGGCGATGCGGTAGAGCAACCGCAGGCCGCCAAGCGCTGGCCCGGCACCGGAGTGCTGCGCGACCTGATGTTCGGCGACCGGCTGTTCCGGCACGCGCAGGGCAAACGCGGGCTGGCGGCTTTGCTAAAAGCGGGCTGTGCGCCGAATGACATCGTGGTGATGACAGTTGATCTTGAGGGCCAGAAACTGCCTTGCGAGGTGTACGGCCCCAAAAGACTGCGCCGGACCGGTGCGCTGTCTTTCGACGTTGTAAACGGGCGGATGGAGCGCCGCACCGCAACGGAACATGCCGGACAAAGACCGTGGACTGGCGGTGCGCGCAAATCCCTGAATCTCGCCACTGCCAAATAAGCGCAATGCAGAGACAACCAACAGGCGCGCACCGCATCCCGTTTTCGTCAGACACAGGGCCCGAACGGAAACGTTCGTTTGTCTCGGACATGGGACCGGTGACAAAGCGTATCTACAAGCCGCGCGCCCGCAAAGCTCGCCCTGCCGGAAAAGAGGCAGAGCGGTAAGGTTTAGTAAGTGCGGATCAGACCGACAAGCTTGCCCTGAACCTTGACCTGTCCGGTCGGCAAGACGCGCGGTTCATAGGCAGGGTTGGCGGGTTCCAGAACGATCATGTCGCCCTTGCGCTGAAAGCGTTTCAGCGTTGCCTCGTACCCATCGACCTGGGCGACGACGATATCGCCATTATCGGCCTGGCTGGTTTCGCGGATCACCACCACGTCGCCATCATTGATCCCGGCTTCGATCATGGAATCACCTTTGACTTCAAGCGCATAGTGCCGCGCAGAGCCATTCAGCATCTGCCCGGGCACAGCGATGTTTGGCGGGCTGTCCGACACGGCCTCGATCGGGACACCGGCGGCGATGCGGCCCATCAATGGCAGGTCCATCGCGTGCACAGGCTCGATCGGTTGGGCATTTGCCGGCTGCCCGTTCGAACCGCCGTCGATCACGCGGGGTGTAAAGCCTGCGGGCGTCGAATTCATGCTGTCGGGCAGTTTCACGATCTCGATCGCACGGGCGCGGTGGGCCAGACGGCGGATAAAGCCGCGCTCTTCCAGTGCCGTGATCAGTCGGTGTATTCCGGATTTCGAGCGCAGATCCAGCGCCTCTTTCATCTCGTCGAAACTGGGTGGGACGCCATCGCGCAGCATCCGTTTGTTAATGAACTCCAGCAGGTCCAGTTGCTTCTTCGTGAGCATTTCTTGCCACTCCACCTCGTTTATCTTGATTTGTTCTACCCTTGTTCCCGTTTTGGGTCAACGCTTTGTGCCGCGCGGACCGATTCCGACGAAAGCGTGTGTAGCGTGACAAAGATATTGGCAGTGCTTTACAGAGATATTTACAGCAAACGGTTTTTAAGATCCGGTGAATTCTGATCTGCGATCACCCCTTTCACTGGCCTTTCAAGGGATTGTCCCCGCACGACACCGAAGCGCGGCGCGGAGTGTAGCGGGCCATGTAAGCGCTCAGGGGCGCGCAGTCCGTCCGGGCCAATGTCCGGGTCGGCCATGGCCCACACGGTGGCGGGGGCGATCCAGCATCGGGCCGCGCTGGCTGTCCGTGGCCACCGCCTCACGCGGGTATTCATAGGGCAATCCAGTATTGTTGCAGTTCGGAAAAAAGGTCGGTGTCCGGCGAATCCGCCGCGCCAATGATATTCGCGCATCTCTCGAATGTCGTCAGATGCGCCCATTTCTGCGCGTAGCTGTTCTCGCGGACCTTCGTGTAGGCGCTGCCCGTCACCTGCATTTGACGACACCAAACCCTCCGTGGAGCCGTGCAGATCAGAAAACAGTCCGGACGACGATTTTTACGACGCACCGCCAGGTCAAGCACATGACCCGCTTGATCAAGGAAGCGATGCCAATACGACAACAACGATCAGTTGCGAGTGCAGCACTTTGACGTCCCTCGCGGTATTCCCCGGCACATATGACAAGAGCACAAGAGATGAACGGTGCAAATTCCGGAAACTTTCCATGCGCTCATGCTCGTTCTTTCACATGCGATACTTCAACATATTTGAATTTTCCTGTGTAGGTATTCCTGAAATCGCAACCTTCTTGCTTCAAATCTTTACGCTGCAAGGTGTCTTGCTTTCATAGCGGCCATTCAGTTTGCGCTATCTTGTCTTGCAGGTTACAAGCAGCAGCGCCTTTATCGGCACATGGTCGCGCTTCCCGGCGGGGTCAATGGAAAGATCCTGCGTCGTGCGCTGCCCGACCAATTCAAGGCCAACTGGATGGTTAAGCTCGATATTATGTCCGATCCGATCTGCCCCTGGTGCTATATCGGCAAGGCGCAACTGGATCGCGCGTTGGAGAAAAACCTCAACCACCCGTTCGAGATTGAGTGGCATCCGTTCCAGCTGAATCCTGACATGCCCGCAGAAGGGATGGACCGGCGCGCGTACCTGGAGGGCAAGTTTGGCGGCAAGGAAGGCGCGGTGAAGGCCTATATGCCGGTTGGCGAACATGCCAAGGCCGCGGGGCTGGATCTGAACCTCGAAGGCATCACCCGCACGCCCAACACGCTGGATGCGCATCGCTTGATCCATTGGGGTGGCATCGAAGGACGGCAGACCGCCATCGTCTCCTCGTTGTTCCGAGCTTATTTCCAAGAGGGCCGTGATATTGGCAACCGCGAAGTGCTGGCGGATATTGCTGACGCATGCGGCATGGACGCATCCGTTGTTATGCGGTTGATGAATTCCGACGCCGATGTGGACGAGATCCGCAACCGTGACGCGGCAGCCCGCGAGATGGGCGTGACTTCGGTGCCGACTTTCATCGTGGACCGCAAACATGCCGTACCGGGCGCGCAATCGGCGGAGCTATGGACCAAAGTCATCGAAGAGCTGGGTCAACAGGCCTGATCCTTACAGCGCTATCGACGATTGGGGCCTTTGATAACGCCTGACCGATCTGTTAATCACCATGTCAGGCAGCACGGGTTATCAAAGAGCCGCTGACCTGCCTCCCCAAATCCCTCATTATGATGTGAGGGCCGACTGACCTTTGCCCCACTGTTTTTCAGTATCCACGCCCGAGAGCAAACCGATTGAGCAACCTGTTGTCTGGAAATTCGGCGCGGGCGTGATCGTGCATGCTGGCATTCCCATTTGATGTAGGCTTTGGTTTCGGCGGCTCATTTTATCGGCGATCTCGACCAGCATGGCGCTTGTCAGCCGTGCCGGAGAATCCTCGTTCGGAAACCGCCCGACCTTTTCGATGCGGCGTCTTAGCTCCTGTTGGACGGTAAGTGTCGGTGTCCCAGGAGCCGATCCAGAAGCGCAGTGGCGACGACCGGACCGCCAACGACCTCGCCCCAGGTCGGCGAAGCCGCGCTTGGATTTGAGGACCATGGCGTCTTTTTCTTAGCGCGCGTTGACCGAGCTGGAAGAACAGGTTAGCGCGGCCCTGGGGAATGGGCAGGTAGCCGATCTCGACCACGATCAGCAGGGACGCCCGTGCGTAGAGGCGGATTGTCTCGACCAAGCGGCGTCTGCGTTCGGCTTTGGACAGCCCTTCGCAAAAAAACCGGGGAAATTCCTCAAGTAGAGAACGACTTTTCTGGGGCGCATTCCACTTGAGGACCTGCGTGAGAACCCGATCAGGACTATTCCTTTCCGCTACTGACGGACACAGAAAACATCGCCTTCTTCACAATAAAGATGTTTCTCCAACAAGTCGGTTTGCGACGTTGTGACCGCCTCCAGACAGTTGGCGAGAACCATCGGCTGGATGCTGCCGCCAAGATAAGGTTCTGCCTCGAAGGCACATTGTGCATCCTTGTAGGCAATCCATGCCCGTTGCGCCTTTTTCAACCTTTGCTGGCTGGGCGCATCAAGCTGTCGCATGAGCGCCTTGTAAGTCCGGTTGAGAGTCGCATCGGCGGCTTTCAATGCCTGGTCCGCGCACCGATTGAGGCTGGCTTGATCGGCCGCATAGCTACAGTTCGATTGGGCATTGGCACCGGTTGAAAAAAGGGCCGCCGCGAAGGCGATGGCAAGCCGGGTTCTCGTCATTTTTCAGTGTCCTTTCCTAAGTGAGCGCAGCGTGGATGTCGCTATTGTCCGATCGGATCAATCCGCAACAACCGCCGCGTTGCCAGTCATCATGTCCGGCGCCGCTTCGGCGCGCCGAAAAGATGTTGATGTTGACCGCGATGGCACCTTTGATGTCGACGGGATCCGGAAGAATGAGCCCGGCGATAGAGACGGCCAAATCGCCCTGCGGCGGCGAGATCTGCAACGTGTCCGCTCCAAAGCTGATCATGCCGGTATCGTTCGTTTCCAATTTGCCGTCGCCTGCGGGGGCTGCCGAATAGATTTCGCTTAGTTCACCCGCTCTGACGATTGGTCGAGCCTTTCCATCGTGGCGTCCGAGTGGGAAATCCCGATGCGGATCGTTTCCGGGTCTGCCGCAGAGGCCGCAATGGCGGTCAGCAGCGCGAGGGCAATGGCCACCTTGGTGCCTTTCAGATCGTGCAGGCTTGCCATACTCTTTCTCCTTGACCAGTCGTCGGACAGTTAAAGAAACCGGAATTTGGAACCGATCCACCAAAGCTCGGCAAGGATGGCGATCAAGCCGAATACCAGGTGAAGCCGTCCGTTCCGGATGAAGATGGCAATACAGCACAGCATCGCCAGGCCGATCTGCCGCACCGGATACCAGGGCCCAAGCCCGGTGAAATGGGCGCGTCCTTTCACCAATGTGTCGAGCATGTCGACGACAAAAACCAGCGCGAGCAAGGCGAAGAACCACCCGGCGCGGGATGTGAAATATTCCGCGAACCCGGAATAGTCCTCCATCCGGTCCGGAAACAGCAGCGTTGTTATGAAAAACAGCAACGCTGCGTAACCAATGACAAAGGCGTAATGCTCGAAATTCCAGCGCGCGATGACCGAGAGGCCGAATTCGAACCACCAGAAATGGATGATGTAGATCAGCATGAACAAGGTCCATGCCAGATGCGCCGGATGGCCGGGATGCTGGACGAACCGTGACAGACCGTTCAGCAATCGTGTCAGGCCAAGGCCGGTGACAAGGCCGATCAGAACCCGCACATGGAAATAGGCATCCGCGCTGTGGCTCACGTCTTGCACCGCGGATTTCTCACCACGCATCCCCGAAATAGTCGCGCTTCAACTGGTCGATCGTTCCATCTTCCTTGAGGGCCAGCAGCTGGACGGTAATCGGCTTTCGCAAGGGGCTGCCCGGCTCCAATGCAAATGCGTATTTGTCCGGCTCGAATATCGGGCCAACGACGTCCAGACCCAGACCGGGGTTGATCTTGACGAAGTATTCCAGAACCGGTGCATCGCCGATGATCGCTGAAATCGTGCCAGCATCAAGCGCCTTGACCGCGGCCTCGATCCCCGGATAGGAACGCGCGTCCAGCCCCATGGTCCCGGCAAATTCTTCCTCCACGGTGCCTTCGAAAACACCCACCGTCAGGCCGGGAAGGTCACCCGGCCCGGTGATCGTTCCGGTGATGGCAAGCGTGGTCATCACGCTGGTCACGGTGGACGTGACATAGGCAAGCACGCCGATCCCGCAGACCAGCCAGATCGCGGACCAGATGCGTCCGACCCAGCCGAACAGGTTCTTGCGCGACGGAATACGCCCCGAGGTGACCACGGACATCACGTTGTGAAAGCTGTTGGCGACCCCGTCGCGCCACCGCTTGGGAAACTCGGGATCGAAACGGCGGTCGAAGAACGTTAGTCCCAGCGTGGACAGGACGATCACAAGGGCCAGCCAGCCATAGGCCTTGAGGTGTCCCGCCGACGACAAGCCCCGGATAACTGCGGCCAGACCGGTATCGGCTGTCTGGTTCGTCAGGATCCTCATGCCCCCGTCGAACCACGGATGGGTGAAATCGACGGTTTTCGCGCGTTCATGGGTCACGGTCATATTCGTGACGGCGACACCAACGTCGCCGCGCTGCGTCGCCTTCCTCAGTTCGGACATTGATGGATAGACGGTATAGTCGGACGTGATCTCAAGGCCTTCGGCGAGCTTCTCCCAAAGGTCGACCGCCATGCCGCTTGGGTTTTCGGCGGAGCCTGCCATCACGAAGGGCGGGCTTTCGTAAAGCCCTATCTTGACGGTCTCCCGCGTAACCCCGGTAGCATTCTGCGCGAAGGCAAACCCCGGCAGGACAATCAGCGCCAACAGGCAAAGAGCCAGCGCGGTGACGGTGTATTGCCGCAACGGCCCCCGCCGGTTTTTTGCTGTCATCGGTATTTGGTCGCTGGTCGTCATGCCGTCATCCGCTTTTGTTGCCGCGTCTGTGTCGGGGTGGACCCGAAGAAAACGATTTGAACCCCGAAGGTTCCGGGAGCGAATTGACGACCTGCCGAAAAGGTCCGGCACATCGCTAAATTCGATTGGTCCCATCCGATGCTTTAATAACCGAGCGGAGCGAAGCTACAGTCTTCACGCAATGCGCCATCCGAGCATCTGGTCATATTCGCTGTTCCGGGATCAACACCCATGCTTTCAGCGGTTGGTCGCGTCGACGCGGGAACGCGCGAAATATCCGTTTTCTTCTTGGCCTTTTTTCTGGCTTCGGATGCCTGATAGCTTGCCTCGGCACGCGCCTGTGCGGCCTGGCGTTCATTCGATATGGTGGCCATGCACGTTGCCATTGCGTTGGTTCCGGTTACGAAGCCCTGGCTGTTGCATTTTTTGAGATCTGCGGCCTGCTGTTCCGCGTCTATCTCTGCCTCCCACTCGTTGATCTCGTCGCAGGCACTTAAAGCCAATGGAAGCGCAAGAATTGCCGTGATGGCAACCAATTTCATCATTATTCGTATCCTCGTTATTCAGTTGTTTCCATTCGATCGAAATTTCGATGTCCGAAACCTCGTCGAACGGCTCTCATTCAAGAGCAATCAAAATTGGCTTTTCCGAAAACACTGTCCGGGCAGGGCCGACATCTGACGCCTTTCGTCATTGGTCGCGTGGGTCACCTCTGGCAGTCTGGGCATCCCGTGCCCTCGATCCCTCAATCGCACCCGCCTTCATCAATTGCGGTCGGGCTGTTTCATCGACGCGCATCGCGTCGCTGTTCAGGCGTCCAGCAGCACAAGCGGATCATGTCCTTCACGAACACATTGGTCATTGTGACATTGCAACCTGTGGTTTACGAGGGACGTTCGCGCCACAAAATCGGCAACTCTTGTCGGAATGATCGAACAATGGGGACCCGATGGACAGACTTCTGAACCTGCGGGCATTCGTGAGGGTGGCGGATACCCTGAATTTCAGCGAGGCTGCGGCCTCGCTTCAAATAGCGCGTTCATCGGTGTCCAAGCTGATTCAGGATCTCGAAGATGAACTGGGCACGCGCCTGATCCAACGCTCGACGCGCCAGGTATCCTTGACACCGGACGGGCACGCGTTCCGCGAGCGATGTATCGCCCTGATCTGCGAAGCGGAATCCATGCAGCAGATGTTCGCACGGGATGGTCCGGCACCCAGGGGGGCGCTGCGCGTCAGCCTGCCCAGCCGGATCGCGCACCACATCGTTGCTCCGGCGCTGCCGGATTTCTTCGCGCGATATCCGGATATCGAACTCGATCTGGTCTCGACCGACCGCCCCGTCGATCTGTTGGGCGAGGGGTTCGATTGCGTCGTCCGGGTGGGCCGGCAAAAGGACTCCAACCTGATGTCACGCAAGATCGGCGAGCTTGAAATGCTCAACTGTGCCAGCCCTGCCTATCTGCAACGCTACGGAGTGCCGCAGACCGTGGATGACCTGCATCGGCATATCACGGTTGGATATTCCTCGCGGCGTGCCAGCCGGGACCAACCGTGGACGATTGTCGAGAACGGTGTTGAATCGTCGATCCGGATGAGGTGCCTGGTCAGCGTGAACAGCGCCGAGCTTTTTATCGCGTGCTGCAAGGCCGGAATGGGCCTCATCCAGATACCCGCATATGACGTGCAGTTGATGCTTCAGGACGGCTCGCTGGTCGAAGTCATGTCGGACCAGCGCACCGCAGCCATGCCGATTGCCGTTGTCTCGCCGGAGAGACCAAGCGCCAGCCCGATGATCAGCGCGTTTGCGGACTGGTTGAGTACGCTGATGGATGAATACATGGCTGAGAGGTTTGCCGGTCCGTCCCGAACATAGCGCGCAGAGCGCCCATGTGCCTGCCCGGGACTGGACCTTATCTCGATCCGGACCCCTGATCTTCTGTCAAAGGTCTTTCAAGATCAGTCTGGCCGATCAACCAGGCAACCCATGTCGTGACAGCCATTATAGTCGTTCGGCACCGTAAAGCCCGGTCCGTCTGAAGGGTAACGGTTGCTGCTATGGTGCTTGTGATGGTGTTTTTTCCCATCATCCAGAATCGCGCCGATGATTACCTCACCCAAAAGCGCGCCGACGGCCGCACCATTGTCGTGTCCGTGCCTATCATAGTGACGGGCACCTTGATCCGATGTGTTGGTCTTTCCGTGGTGATAGCCGTGGTTGTCGGCAAAGATACCGCTGCAACCATCTCCAACCCAGATATGGCGTGTCTTGGAATTAAAGCCCCACGTCCGGTTCATGATGCAGGTCGAATTGGACGTCTGCCGAATGAGAACGGGGCTTTTCAACGGCCCGGCTTTGCATTCGTTGTAGTTATGGTTATGTGAAACGCATTCGACAGTGGGTTCTGCCATCGCTGAGGTTGCAGAAGCCATGAAGCCGGCTGCTGCGAGAAGGATGAGGGGAGTTCGCATGGAAACGTCCTTTCTTAGGGTTACGAGATATAGAAGGGGTCAGGGGCGAATGGCACCGCGAGACCCCGTTTTGGCCTGCCTTTCCAAAGCAGGTGTCGTTCGATGAAATCGTCCTGCAACCCCTTCAGGTGACCTGCTGCGATGAGGCGTGCAGTCCGACCAGACGCGACAGCAGGATGACGGTATAAAGCGTGCCGATGATCGCTTCGAAGGCTGCAAATGCCTGCGCGTAAAAGCCGACGGGCACGATGTCGCCATATCCCAGCGTCGTCAGCGTGACGTAGCTGTAGTAGAGAAGCTGCTGCCATTGCACCTCGGCCCCGGACGAGGCGATGAAAGCGCCCGGCTCCAGCCACAGGACCAGGCCGAACACGGCGGCGAATATCGACCCCAGCACAAGGTAAAGCGATGTCGCGGCGAGGATCACCTCGGTCATCACGGTGCGCGCGGTAAAGGTATAGCGCACGAGCACGACAATCATGACGGCGTGATACGCGATGGAGGTCAGATAGACGGCAAGGGCCACGCCGCTTGACCCGGCATAGGAATTGACCACCCCGGCGGCAAAGACGGCCACGCCGGAGCCGAGCGCCGCGACCCGCCAGCGGGCATCAGCGGTCAAAGCCCATGTTCCGGCGACGAAGATCGAGGCATAGACGGCATAGAAAATCAGCGGACCGACCCCGCCGCCGGTCGACAGCGGATAGATCAGGTTGTGCAACACGATGGCTGCAAGCAGCGCGCCGGTCTTTGCGACTTCCGAGAACTGGCGCGTGGGGTGGTTTCCAATTCGTCTCACGGACGGGGTTCGCGTGCGGCCATGATTGTCAGTCCGATCATGACGGCCAGCACACCCGCGCCCAGAACAAGGCCCGAGGCGTGGGATGTGTGGACCACCCAACCAACGATGATGAGCGCCGCTAAGCCACCGAGATAGGCAAGCGGGATACGTTCCGCCATCGTGCGATAGAAAAGCGCGCTGCCCGCCAGATAGATTGCGGGACCGAAGACCGCGACAAGGATCGTGGGCAGGTGCGCGGGGTCGGATGGATGCGCGATGATCTCCTCGATTGCGACAGCGACGACGATGGCCCCTGCCACCATGATGCCGTGCGCATAGGCAAGACCGCTGCGGGCGAGTTTCGTGTGATCACCGCCGCGTTCGAAGGCGTGTTCGCCCGTGTTCGTCGTATGCACGAAATAAAGCCACCACAGCGTCACGATGATGCCAAAGCCGAGAGCGGCAGCAAGCAGGGTCGACCCCAACAGCGCCGCACCGACAAGCGTCCCGCCCAGCAGAAGAATGGATTCCCCAAGCGAGATGATGAAAACCTGCTGGTTGCGTTCCAACAGATGCAACCCGGCCAGAGGCCAGCTTTCCATCGGCGTCGCCCCGACGCGCGGCAGCCAGAACCCGACATAGGGTGCGCCGTAGTCGATCAGCACCGCAACGATCCAAAGCTCCAGTCGCAGGGCAGGGACCAACGCACCGGCAACCCAGAACAGACCGGACAACGCGCTCCATGCGCACAGTTGGGCATAGTTCTTCCCCATCTGTTGGCCCCGAAAGATAGCCGCCATATAGCCCGCGCGAACCAATGCCATGATGACGTAGGCACCCACAAACAGACCCGCCCGCCCGTCGAAGGCATGAGGAATGGCGATGGCCATCAGGATCGCGCAGCCCATCAGCGCGATCATCAGAAACCGTCCGGCGGTATGATCGGGATCAATCCAGTTCGTGGCCCAGGCGGTGTAATTCCATGCCCACCAAACGGCGGCAAAGATCGTTGCGGCCTGAAGCGCGCCGGTCCATGTCTGATGCTCCAGCAGGAAATGCGACAGCTGGATGATCGAGAAGACATAGACCAGGTCGAAGAACAGCTCCAGATTTGTGACCCGGACATGGCCGCCCGCACGCGTCCGCAGCGCCTCGGCCGGAGCCAACCGGGTCAGAAGGGATGAAAGCATGGATATTCCTTCGTTCTTGGCTATTTCCGTCGAAGTCGCGGTATTCGTTGGGGCTACGGACTGTTTTGCCGGCTCCATTTAGCGCGACGCTTGCCGTGATCATGATATGCAAAAGAAGCGCCACTGTAAGAGCGTGTAGCTGACGCAAATCTCGACTTCACTTGTCACGAAAATAGAACAATGTGGCTGTTTTTGACCGGATGCGTCATTCTCAGGCGTTCGCGCAGCCCCATGTGACAGTGAATTTCTGCCGGTCCATCGAAGGTTGGTTCAGTGTCGACGCCTGGTCTGCGCGGTTCGTGTCGAACCGGCAATGACCGGTGCAACGCTCTGTTCGATCCCTGCAACAAAGTGTAAGGCTCAGTCTCTTTGTCAATCGGATCGCGACCTATCAACGGGAATGACGACAGGGCCTATATCCTGCGGCAAAACGGGTCATTCCAAGTAAACGAGGACCAAGGATGAAATGTGTTTTTGCAGGCTGGCGAATGATGTCGGCGCTATGGTCCCGCCGGACGCACCTGTTTTCCGCGCTTGCTGCCATCCTGTTGCTGACCTGCATGCAGGCTCCCGTCATCGCGCACGCACAGAGCGCCGGTTCGGGCGATCCTCCCGTCCTGGCCGCGTCCGGTGAAGAAAATGCCACCACCACATGGTCGAGTCTTGTCCGGATGATCCATGACCGGTCTGAGCAGAGCCAGGCTCTGCGCAGCAGACTCGACAGCATTGTCCATAACCCCATTTCACCGCCCGATACGCGCAGCCCAAGGGCGACGCTGAGCAGCTTCCTCGTGATCATGGCCGAGGCCAACGAGCTTTGGTTCGCCACCCGTGACCGCTATCTGGCGCGGCACAGCCTGTGGATGAGCCCGGAGGAGGAGGAAAACGTCGCCAAGGTCCGGGCATTGTTCGAGAAAGCCGCACAGACGCTCGACCTTTCCCAGATTTCCGCCTCCAACCGTGAACAATCCGTCATCGAGCTTGTGTTGCAGTTGCAAGAGATCCTGAGCCGCATCCACTTGCCCGAACTGGTCGAAATCCCCGGCGTTGGCGCAGGCGCGGCGGAAACGGTCGAGAACGGGGCCTTGCGGGACAAGTGGATTCTTCCCGGCACAAGCTTGACGATCGAGCGGCAGGCGGATGGTCCACGGCGTGGGGAATACCTGTTCACCACCGCAACCGTAGACCGCATACCCGACGATTACGATACGCTGAAAACGCTGCCGGTGATCTCGGAAATGACCGAGGACACCTACCGCTACTACATCTACACGCCCGGCACGCTGATCGCCCCGCGTTGGAACCAGCTTATCCTCGACGGCCCGGACTGGCTGATGCGGCAGATCGGTCGTCAAACCGTATGGCAATGGATCGGGATGATCCTGACGGTCGTGGTGCTCCTGTCAGCGATCATCCTCTATCTGCGTTGGAACGCGCGCCGCCCCATCCCGCAGGGCCGTGGTCGCAGACAGTTGCGGCGCATTGCCCACCCGGTGCTGCTGATCCTGGCCGTGAACCTCGCCGTTCATGTCTGTAACGATCAGTTGAACATCACCGGTGCGCTGTTGTTCTTCATCACTACCGTCGGCAGCCTGATCGTTTGGATCGCGGCCGCCTGGCTGACCTACCAGGTCTTGCAACTCATCTACATCTGGACCGTGCAAACCACCGAAAGCCCGACCAGCTTTGACTCCAGCCTGCTTCAAACCGGCTTCAGGGCGCTTTCCTTCGGGATCGCGTTGCTGGTTCTGGGATACGGTGCAACCCAGATCGGCATCCCGATCTATGGTGTGATCGCCGGTCTGGGCGTTGGTGGTCTGGCCATCGCCCTGGCCGCGCAGCCAACGCTTGAAAATTTCATCGGCGGTCTGATCCTCTATGCTGACGGGATCGTTCGGGTCGGGGAATATTGCGCGTTTGACGACCTGGCCGGCACCGTGGAGGAAATCGGCATCCGCTCCACCCGAATTCGCGCGCTGGATCAAACCCTTATCACCGTTGCCAACGCTGACTTGTCGAAGCGCAAGATCGTCAATTACAGCAAGCGCGGCGCGTTCATGTTCCGCCACCAGATCCGCCTTCGCTACGACACACCGTCCGATACAGTAAAAGAAATCATCGCCGGGGTGCGCGATTACCTGGCGGCACATGACCGGGTGCCCGAAAGCCCGTTGCGGGTGCGGCTGGTGGAATACGGCGAGTTCGCCATCCTGATCGATATCTACGCAAATCTCGCCGCCGAAAGCATGGACGAATTCACCGCCCTTCAAGAAGAACTGCTCTATGAGATCCGCGAAGTGGTCGAAACCAACGGAACCGGGTTCGCCATCCCGTCCTCAACCATACATGTGGTCAGCGGCATGGAAGCGTAGCCGAGTTGAATTTCTTCGCAAGTGCCTGGTTCTGAAGACCGTCGTTGGTCAATGCCGAATTCTGATGGCCCGGATCGAAGACGAAGTTCCCGGTGTTGCGTCACCCGTGATGCCGAGGCTTCTTGATTAGAAGGAACGGTTTTAAGCCTTTGAAATTCCAATGCATGCATGCAGGACGGACCGTACCGATGCCTGACGAGGATGCGTTGGCGAACACGAATGCAGCCTGCCCAAAATTTCAATTGTATTGTAAGCGGTGTCCCCGCCCCACGTTGTGGCTGATGTCCTCGCAGGGCGTCAGGATCTCGGTGGCGACGAAGCCCGTAGACTTGCGGAAGGGGCATGACGGTCTCGTCGCCCTGATCCCGTCGGAATTGGAGGTAGATCCGTTCACCGGCATGGGCTGCGTCTTCCAGGCGAAGCGCGCCGATCGGATGACGATCCTGTTCCGGGACGGAAGCGAACTTGTGACGGCCTGCAAGCGCTTGGAGGAACGCGCTTTCCCCTGGCCCGCGATCCGCGACGGTATCATCACGCTGAGCCGGGCGCAGATCGAGGCCCTGCAAGCCGTGCACGACTACTGCGCGCCCAAGACGCCCTGAACGAATTGCGCCAGTCACTCTATTCATAATCTTCCCCTGAGATGCGCGGGCTTAGACACCCCGCTTCAGGCGCGCTGGAGACCCTTCTGCTGCTAAAGATGTCAGCACGCAGCACTGTGAACGAGAAGAAACGTGTAGCAAATTGTCTAGCAACCTGACGCATTCAGGTGTGCCTGCGTTTTACTAAGACGCTGTATTGGGAAAGTAAAATCCGAAACCTATGCAGGTTTTTTTTGGCGGAGAGACAGGCCGCCATGAGCATTTCCAGAGGTTTCCATAGCGTCCCGTAAGGTTCTTTTAAATATAGGCACTTACACCTTTCATTGTGCGCCATGTTCCTGCATGATCCGGCCTGATCCACGTTAAGGTGGGGGATGAATTGGGGGATATCTTGGTGCGGGAGAATTGTAGAAAGCCGGAACGCGCTCTGTCCGCCCGGCTTGTGGAGACCGTGACGAAGCCCGGCAAGTACTTTGACGGTCAGGGCCTCTTCTTGCGTGTGGCCGAGAGCGGCGCGAAACAATGGGTCCAGCGCATCACCATTCGCGGGAAGCGGAGCGAACTCGGGCTTGGCAGCCCACCTGCGGTCACACTGGCCACAGCGCGCAAGCTGGCGCTCGAGAACCGGGGTAAGGCAATGCTTGGGGGCGACCCCCTGGCTGACAAGCGCAAAGCCCAAGAAGGTATGAGGTTTGCAGATGCCGTAGACAAGTACCTTGCGGCGAAGTTGTCAGAGTTCAAAAATGAAAAACACCGGAAGCAATGGCGCTCGACCCTGGACACCTACGCAGCGCCGAGGCTTGGGAAAACGCTGGTTTCGGAAATCACCGTGCATGACGTTCTGCGCGTGTTGGAGCCGATATGGCAGACAAAAACTGAAACTGCATCCCGTCTTCGCGGCAGAATCGAAAACGTTCTGTCTTGGGCGACTGTGGCAGGGCATCGCATTGGCGACAATCCGGCGCGCTGGAAGGGTAATCTATCCGAGATGCTGCCCAAGCCTGCCAAGGTGGCAAACGGCGGCAATCACCCCGCTTTGGCCTTAGAAGACGTATCGCGCTGGTGGGCCGACCTTGCGGAGCGCGACGGCATGGCCGCGCGAGCACTGCAATTCCTGACCCTGACAGCTGCAAGATCGGGCGAGGTTCGTGGTATGACATGGGATGAAATCGATACCGGAGGCGCTGCTACGTGCGCTACACCCGCTACACGGGCCGTCTGGAATGTTCCGGCTTCAAGGATGAAGAACCGTAGGCCGCATCGTGTGCCGCTCACGCATGAGGCGCTGGCTCTGCTGGAAACCTTGCCGCGCCTGGATGGCGTTTCTCACGTGTTCTTTGCTCCACGCGGAGGAATGTTGAGCGACATGAGTATCTCCGCCGTCATGCGCAGGATACAGGAGGCGCGGGTAAAGGCAGGCGACAATGGTTATCTGGACCCTGTTAGCAAGCGCCCCGCCGTGCCTCACGGCCTGCGCTCCACCTTCCGGCAATGGACGGCCGAGGAAGGCTATCCGCGTGACATGGCGGAAATTTCGCTGGCGCATTTCATCGGCTCGGAAGTAGAGCGGGCCTATCAGCGTTCGGATATGCTCGAACGACGGCGGGAAATGATGACGGCTTGGTCAAGACGTGTGCAGCGCGGAACAGAGTCGGCCCCACTTCAGGATGCCGACAAAGGTATGGGCGAATGACCGAAAATGCAGTGCAATTAAGACCTGTCTTGCAGAAGCATTTGCGCTCGGCAACGATGACCGAAATCGATGTGCTTATTAAACTCCTCATTTCCATTCAAATTGCGGACAGAGAAAGGCATTTCCCACGTCAAAGTGACATGGAGGTAGCCGAGGCGATCAAGAGCCTCAAAATCCTCGACAATACGTTGACAAAGGCGGCATCAGCCTTCGACCGGCTAAATACTGTCGGTCGTGAGACTTTGTCACGAGTAATTGTCGGACTGGATGACGTCCCGGAGTTTGAAAAAGATCGAAAGGTCAGAATCCTGCTTGATCTCGGGTATCGTCAACGTGTTCTCGATAAAGCTGCATCCATCAAGGCGATGGGCTCTCAAGTCGCTCGGGCAATCGAAGTCCTCGAATCCTACGAAGAAAAAACTGATGGCCGCCCTCCAGCTGAGGGTGCGCGTGCGATTGCCGACATCTGCGTTCTTGCTTACGACGAATTTGTTGCCACACCTGCTTCGCCTTCCTGGGATCCCTACGAGACTGCTCCCTCGGGCAAGTTTTTCGAGATGGTGCGCGACGTCTTTAAAGCTGCAGGAATCAAGAGTACGGCACGCGAGTTTGCACGACAAGCCGCAGAAGCATTTGCAAAAGAAGGTAAAAAAACCTCCAGAATAAAATGAATTTCCGGCATTATCCTGCGATTTGTCAGCATGGCAAGGTCCTCCTGTAACTGAGAAGTACCAAGAGGAAGACCATGTCACATAATCTGCTCCGTCGCCCCGCCATGGAGTCCCGCACGGGCCTCGGCGACAATCACCAACCTATCGGAGTAGTACATCCCGATGGCGCGCGGCTTCATCTATCTGGCCGCCGTGCTGGACTGGTTTACCCGCCGGGTTCTGGCATGGCGCGTATCGATCACGCTGGAGGCCGACTTTTGCATAGAAGCTGTGGAAGACGCGCTGGCCGCCCGTGAGATCAGGATCAGCATGGATGGCAAAGGGGCCTGGCGGTGCAACGTCTTCGTCGAGCGCCTCTGGCGCGCCATCAAATACGAGGAGGTCTATCTGCGGGCCTATGCCAGCGTCTCGGAGGCCCGGGCTGGGATCGGCCGATACATCGGCTCCTACAACAGCCGCCGTCCCCATTCATCGCTTGACGGGAAAACCCCCAATCAGGCCTACTTCAGCCAGTCGATGCCCGAAGCGGCAGCGGCATAACCGAGCCGGAACCTGTTCAGATCAACCGAGCCACTTCTTACGTTCTTCGCCAAATCGAGGCCGACTGTGGTAATATCCGACATGACCGCTCTCCTTTTTGTGGGTCATTGTAGACCCACCTTGGCACATCGACGCCGTTGGGGAGCAGTTACATCATCAAAGCCCGGGCCCGCTGACGTGTCCTGCGCGGGTTTTTCGCTGAAAGGGTAGAACGGCGCATTTTGCCCTGACCCGACTATCAGGCGGACGATTTCGGACGATCCGGCCCACCCTAGGGGGAGCAATATCGAAGTGCCTTGCATGGGACGGTGAGGATGTACCGCGCCATCGAACCACCGTCGGAAGCGTCCCGGGCGCGATCAAGCCGCCTTGACTGCCGCCCCTAATCGAGATGCCGCCACAGCCCGTCGGACGCGAGGTCGTGGATGGTTTGAAGGACAATTCGTCCAACCTCGGAGACAGCTCGGGTTGTGGGCCGCCCGGTCTGCTGGTGAAGCACCAGGCGGCGGCGAATCGGCGGGTCGATGATGCGCCGCGCGTTCAGATCCCGTGCCAGATCGTCGTTCTGAAGGGACGAGCGGCTGAAGATGGTGGCACCAAAGTCGTCGCGCACCAGCGCCTTGACGCTGCTGATGCCATCCACTTCGAGAAGGGGTCTAATCTGCGCGTCGATCTGCAAAGCGCTCCATTCCACCAGCATGCGTAACCCATGCTGGGTTGACGGCAGGATTAGCGGTATCGCAAGAAGATCGCGGAACGGTACATCGTCCGAACACGTCACGTGCGGCGGGCGGCCCACGAGGTAGAAATCTTCCTCGGCGATTGGTCGGATTTTTTCCCGCACCACCGTCGCGAGATTGATCGCCAGATCATATTCGCCGGTCTCGATCCCGGCCCGCAATGTCTGGCTGTTGCCTTCGACAAGCCGCACGCGCACGGACGGATGCTTGTCTTGGCAAGCGCGCAACAGCGGCACCGTTAGCGAAATGGCGATGGAGTTGAGCAGCCCAACCACGACATCGCCCGACACGCTGTTGTCGCCCTTGCGGGTCGCGGCCTCTGCCTCTTCCAGCGATTTAAGTATGTTGGTGGCATGCGTTAGAAACACGCGACCGGAACCTGTCACGGCCGTCCCACGTGCATTTCGCGTCAACAGGGTCACGCCAAGATGCTGCTCCAACGCCGTCATGTGATAGCTGAGAACCGGCTGGGCAACACGCAGGTGGCTCGCAGCCTGAGTGAACGAGCCCGTCTCGGCAATCGTGACGAAAATCCGCAGCTTGCGCAGGTCCATGGTCATAGCGCACCTCCTATATTCGCTACTATATACATTTTATATGCAAAGTGATATCAAATATATATTTGATCAATTAAAGGTGCGCCGATAGAGTGTGCCGCAGAATTTGGGCCACACAAACGAGGCCCGCTCAGGAGGAGGAAAACATGAATCGTGTAGCTCTCACTATCGGTACACTTGCCGGCGCGCTTGGACTGGCCGGAGTTGCCCAGGCGCAAGCCGAATTTCCCTGTCAGACGGCTCGCGTGATCGTGCCCTACGGTGCCGGTGGTGGCTCTGATGTCCACGCCCGCATCCTTGTGGACGCCGCCAACCGAGTTGGTAGCGAGCCGCAGTTGCAGGTGATCAACATCACCGGACAGGGCGGCAACACCGGTGCACGCGAAGTGCACGAAGCAGCCCCCGACGGTTGCACGCTGCTGTTTCAGCACGAGGCCATCCTGAGCAGCTACATCACCGGACGCGTCGATTTCAATTGGGATGGTTTCACCCCCGCGGCCATGGCGACGGTCGAGCCCGGCCTCTATGCGGCGGGCCCGAACGCACCGTTCGATTCGCTTGCGAAAATGCGCGACTACGCTGCCGAAAACCCGGGCGAAGTCCTGGCCGCGGCAAGCCTTGGGTCGAACACCCACTTCTTCCTGCTTCTGATACAAGACAAGCTGGATATCGAGTTCAACATCATCGGGTACGAAGGTGGACGTGAACGCATCACGGCGCTGCTGTCGGACACCGTTCATGTGGGTCAGGTCGGTGAATCCGACGCGCGCCAGTACTTTGGCGGTGAGCTGAAGCCGCTGGGCTACATCGCCGAGGAAAGAAGCGAGACGATGCCCGACGTACCCACGGCAAAAGAGCAGGGTGTCGAAGGTCTGGAAATTGCCAGCGTTCGCGGCTTTATGTTGCCGCCCGACACATCGGACGAGATCGCACAGCACTATGGCGACCTCTTCAAGTCGGTGCTCGAGGATGAAAAGACCGTTTCCGAGCTGAAGCGTCTGGGCGCGATCATCGATTACCGGGGGCCGGAAGAGTACGCCGCCTGGTGGCAGCAGCAATCTGATGACTGGGAGCGGATCGCCCGCGAACTCGACATCTACATGGCTGACTGACCAACGTCGCGCACCTGCCAGCGAATGGCAGGTGCGCGGATCAACGGAAGATAGACAATGTCCTTTTTACCGAAGAACGTCGGTCTGGGCATCGGGATTCTGGCCGGTTCGGCAGTCCTGATGCATCAGACAACCTTTGTCAGGAACTTTCCGTCCACCCGCTTTGGTGCCGAGATCTGGCCGCAAATCGTTATCGGTATTATCGGCGTTCTGGCGCTTGTCATGATCCTGAATGGCTGGCGCAAGCGCAACTATCCGGATGCCGCGGCCGCGCATGGAATGGGCGGCAAACTGGGCGGCCGTGATGTGATCGCGCTGGGCGTTTTTGCCAGCTTCGGCTTCTTCGTCTACGCGGTCCCGCTGATCGGAACGCCGCTGGCGGGTTTTGTGATGGTCATGGCCATCCTGTCGTTCATCGGCGAACCCCGCCCCCGAATGATAATGATCCATACGGTCATCGCGCTCGCTTCGGTGGGGCTGATGTGGATTATCTTCACCAATGTTTTGAAAGTGATCATGCCGACCGGCACCCTGTGGTGATCGGGATGCGGGACGTGATTTCTGGAGTTTCACAATGATCGATGGTCTGATGCTTGGTCTCGCCGAGACCTTCCAGGTTTGGAACCTGCTTATGATGGTCGGCGGCGTATTTGCCGGGCTGATCGTCGGGGCAATCCCGGGGTTCTCGATCACCATGGCGGTCGTGCTTGTGCTGCCCTTCACCTATGGGATGGACGCGGGCGCCGGGCTTAGCCTGATGATAGGTGTCATGGTGGGTGGCCTGTCGGGTGGCCTGATCTCGGCCATGCTAATCGGCATTCCGGGCACGCCGGCGTCGGTCGCGACGACCTTTGACGGTTTGCCCATGGTGCGGTCCGGGTGCCAGGGTTTGGCGCTCGGGCTGGGGATCTGGTCCTCTGCCATTGGCGGGATCCTCAGCGGCCTGTCGCTGCTGGTGCTGTCGCCGTACCTTGCGCGCATCGGGCTGGAAATCGGCCCGTGGGACTATTTCATGATGATCGTCTTTGCCTTGACGATCACGGCAAGCCTGTCTGGCGACAACATGGTCAAGGGTTTGCTTGCCGGCGCTTTTGGCCTGTTGATCGCCGCGATCGGCGAAGAACAGGTGAACGGCGTTTCGCGGCTCACCTTTGGCAACCGGACCCTGGACGGCGGGTTCGACTATCTGCCGATCCTAATCGGCGTCTTTGCCTTCAGCCAGCTATTGCTGGATATGCCCAGCCGGGAAATCGGCCGCAGGTCGCTGTCCATGGACAGCGAAGCGGGTAGCCAGCGGATCCCGCACCTGCGGGCGATCCGGACGATTCTGACGAATTGGCGCACGACAATCCGGTCCAGCTTTATCGGTCTGTTTGTCGGCATCCTGCCCGCGACCGGGGCATCGATCTCGAACATCCTGGCCTATGACCAAGCCAAGAAGGCGTCGCGCAACCCCGAGGAATTCGGCAAGGGCGCTGTCGAAGGCATCATAGCGCCCGAGGCGTCCAACAACGCGACCCAGGGCGGTTCGCTGATGATCCTGATGGCGCTGGGCATCCCCGGCGACGCGGTTGCCGCGGTCGTGCTGGCGGCCCTGCTGATCCACGATGTCGCGCCCAGCCCAACCTTCATCCGCGAGCAGCCCGCGATCGCCTATCTGATCTTCGTGACCTTCATCCTTGCTCATATCGTGATGGTAGCGATGCAGTCGGTAACGCTGCGCGTCTTCATCATGTGTATCCGGGTTCCGATCTACATCCTGGTCGCGATCATCCTGTTTTACTGTGCCATGGGCGTGTTCTCGGTCAACAACACGATGTTCGACGTCTGGACGATGTTTATCTTCGGCATCGTCGGATACGTGATGGCGCGGGCGAACTTTCCCCTTGCGCCGCTGATCCTGGGGGTCGTCCTTGGCACGATCGCCGAGGTGAACCTGATCCGGGCGATGTCGATCAACCCTGACCTCGTCGTCTTTGTCACGCGGCCCTGGTCGCTGCTGTTCCTGATCCTGGCGGTCCTGTCGGTCCTTTTCCCGATCTACCAGAACCGCCGCGACGCGGTCTGTGCACCGTACTTCCTGCCTGTCGCGGCGCTGCTGGTGGCGGTGCCCATCGCTATGATGCCGGGTCTCGTGCGGCAGGTGCTGGCGGCGTTGGTGGCTGCGATGGGCTGCTACCACCTTTACCGCGCATTTTCCCAATCTCCTAAACATCGGACCTGAAAGGTAGTCAAAGCATGACACATATCATCCGCAACATCGTTCGCCCGTCTCCCGAGCAGCAGAAGATGGCCGCCGAATTTCCACCGGCGACATTGCACGAGGCACAGGCCCGGAGGGGCGCAATCGACCACAGCATCCGGCCGATCTACAACGGCATGACCGTGTGCGGCCCGGCCGTGACCGTGACCTGTGCCCCCGGTGACAACCTGATGTTGATCGCTGCGCTGGATGTCTGTCAGCCGGGCGACGTCTTGGTGGTTTCGGCGGGCGGTCTGCGCGAGCAGGGCGGCTTTGGCGAGGTGCTGTCGACGGCCTGCATGGCCAAGGGTATTGCCGGTCTGGTAATCGACGCCTGCGTGCGCGACGGCGAAGCCATCCACAAGCTGGGGTTCCCGGTCTTTGCCACCGGTCTTGCGATGCAGGGCACCGTCAAGGAAACGCTCGGGACGGTCAACGCGCCCATCGTTCTAGGCGGTATCTACATCGAACCGGGTGACATCATCTCCGGCGATGATGACGGGCTTGTGGTGGTGCGCAAGGACGACATCGAAGAGACCTGCCGGGAGTCCCGCACCCGCGATAACAAAGAGGCGGTGATGATGCACAAGCTTCGCGAAGGTGCCAATATGCTTGAACTGACCGGGCTTAGGTCGGTTCTCGAGAAAAAGGGATGTGTCTGGGAATGACCGAAAACGTTGGATTCATCGGCCTGGGAGTCATGGGAGCCGGCATGGCCCACAACCTGCTGAAGGCGGGATTTGCCGTCACCGTAACAACGTCGGTGCCCGAAAAGGCCGACATTTTCCGCGACCGCGGGGCCACGGTCGTGGCAACGCCGCGGGAAGTGGCGGTGGCGGCCAGTATCGTCGTCACCTGCGTGCCCGACCACGCGGCGCTGGAGGTCGTGGTCTCGGGCGAGGACGGGATGCTTTCCTCGGACGGTTGGACGGACGGGTTGTTGATAGACTGCAGCACCATCGCCCCCGATGAGGCACGCGCCATCGGCGCCAGCATCGCAGTCGGTGGGGGCGCGTTCGTCGACGCGCCCATCAGCGGCGGGCGCAAGGGTGCCGATGAAGCGACCCTGTCCATCATGTGCGGTGGCAGCGAGGCCGATTTTCAACGCGCCCTTCCGGTCTTCGAGGCGATGGGGCGTTCGGTCCGCCGCGTCGGGGACATTGGCGCGGGCCAGACTCTCAAGGCCTGCAACCAGACCATGGTCTTGGCCAACCTGATGGGCGTCAGCGAAGCCATCGGCATGGCCCGCGCGGGCGGCGTCGATCCCAAAGTGATGCGCGAGCTCATCCTGACCAGTACCGGGCGCAGCGGTGTTCTGGAGAACAACGCCAAGCGCTATATGGATGGTCAGACCGAACCTGGCTTCCGCATTGCGCTGATGCGCAAGGACATCGGGATTGCCGAGTCGATTGGTGCCGAGGCGGGGCTCGTCCAGCCTGCGACGGCTCTTGCGCATCAACTCTTGCGCGCTGCCAAGGGTGCCGATCTGGACGACCAGGATACGTCGGCGCTGATGGTTCTGTACGATCGGCTGAACGGCACGCCAATGGCGTAACGCAGGCGCTCAGCGCGGAAGGTCCCGGTGCCTTCATGGCGGCTATGGACATTCCGTGCCGAGGTTAGGTATCTACGTCGTCCCGCAGTGACCCGCCCCCTCACTCAAAACGAGATTCTGCAGATTGGATTTGGGTTTTCTGGTTCTCCGGCGCGCTTCTGCGGGCGTTTGGTTCTCGAGCGATGAGTGCGGCCTGACATTACTGTAGTCGTAGCGCCAAAGCGCCAACTTTCGGCGTGCATCGTGTTGATTGTCACTGAGAACTGACCCGGTAGTCCCATAAATTGTCATTGAGAATTGACCCATGTGGACATACTTCCCCGACGTTTCTGGTTGGGGAGATTTGGAGTGATCGACATGGGATTTTTTGAGTGTCCTCAGACGCTGGGCATTGCGTGACAAAATGCCGATACGTGAAATTTCCTGGCGGACGGGTTTGTCTCGTAACACCATCAAGAAGTATCTGCGCGAAGGCGCGGTGGAGCCGCAGTTCAAGACGTCAAAGCGTCCAAGCGATGCCACCTTCGCCATGGCCGGCGAACAGGGCATTCTTGCGATTGAGGGTGATGGGCCGGACCAGTTTCTCGACGCCATTTTTGTCGATCTCGACACGCCTACCGGTCAGGAAGCAGGCGCGCCACCAGGTCGCGTTACAGCCCGACCGTGATGAGGAATCATTGGCTATCAGCCCCGAATGTCAGCTGTTCCAAAACGTTGCCCGTCACCAGCCTGGCGGGCGGCGCACGGACCACGTGCCGTACTCGAAGACTATGTCCTGCCCCTCGAAGGAGACCACTTTCGGGCGCTTCTGCGCGTCAAAGGTGACCGGCACCGGGTGACCCTCCATCGAGAAGACGATCGAGCTGCACCCACTGGTGCCGTCTAGGCAGGGCGCGTGGTTGCGCTTGGGCGTCCCGCCGCCTGGGGCGAGCGTGCCCTTGAGGTTCGCCCAGCCGAACCGCTTGGCGAATATCTTTGGCATCTGCGACATGAAATCACCTTCGTCGTCATGCGCGCCCGGGAATTCCATGCGCAGCGCGGCATTGTTCTGCTTCATGCCGCCGAGGATCATCGCCTTGGCTTGCGGCGGCACGTTCATCCAGCCGCCGCCCTGCCACATGGCGAGGTTCGAAGCGCTGATATACATCGCTTCGCCAGTGGGACTATTGAACTCCGTGTAGCTGCCGTCGGCGACATAGGTCATGACCGCCGGCCCCATCGTCAGGCGCACCATGCAATCGTCGGCAGCGACGTCAAAGGTTCCAATATCCACCCGCGTTTTCGACGGCGCCTTCGGTGCAAGCCCCGTTTCGCGCCGGGTAACAGGACTGTCGATCTCGACCTTCACGTCGATCTTGCCGGGCCTGGCGGGGGTGATCGTGCGGCCCTCCGCGCTGCCGTTGTCGACCTTCAGCCGCCAGTTGTCTCCGCCGCCCTCGGGCAGGCCGGTGACCGTCATCTCTGACGGCTTTCCGGCCTGGAAACAGGTGGGCGGATCGAAGCTCACCGGGCGCGTCTCCACCTTCAGGACGAAACCGTTATCCGCAGTGGTGTCAGGCGCGGGCGTGTTCGCCACGCGGAAGAAGCCCAGTTCCTCGGGCGGATTGTTGCCGTCGAGCAAGAAGGAATCGCGCAGCTTCTCTTTCGCCAGCCGGTGTTCGCGGATGAGTGTCAGGCTGCCCGGATCGTCGGCCTCGGTCACCTCGACCGTCGCCAGCAGGATGTTCTCGGACGGGGGCGTGTCCGGGGTCGGCGTCACCTCGAGCGACAGCAGCATCGGATGCGCGGCGAATGCGGTCGCCTTGCCGTCAAAGCGGTCCTCGTGGGTGAAGGTAGTCGAGGTCACCTCGACCGCGTGCTTCGCGATATTGCCGTAGTAGAAATACTTGCCGGTGCGGCCCTGCTGCGCAATGTCCTCCTGGACGTTATTGAAGCGCGCGACATAGTCTGGAAAGAACTTGACGAAGGTGGCGTCGCCCACCAGTGCCTTGTCGTAAAACAGCGTCATGCCGTTACCGCTGCGCAGGTCGGCATGATTGGCAGCCTTGATGAACCTGTCCTGCGCCAGATAGGCCACGCCGTCCTGGCTGCCGATCTTTTCTCCCAATGAGATAGCATAGTCCCACTTGCCATAGCCCGGATCGTCATTCCCGTCCCAGAACTCGCGGTCGAGAACCATCGAGTACTTTGGCTCGTAAACCTCGCTCCGCCCGGTCCGCTCGCGCACCCAAGCCGAGCCGATGGCGGTCGCCACCATCTCATTGAGCCAATCCACCCCCTCACCATCGCGCGAGGGCTGAAGCGTATGCACGTATTCGTGCACCAGCGTGCCCCCATCGGAAAGGCCGTCGACATATTCTACGGGCAGAATCACGCGGCCTTTACCGAGCAGGCTGAGCGCACGGCAGGCGAACGCCATCCCGGCGCAGCGCCGCTCGTGCGTGGCGGTGTCGAATTGCAGGCGCAGCGCCTTCTTGCCATCCGTGCCCGCATCCATGTCCGCGTTCGCCACGTCAAAGCCCATCCCCTCGAGCCAGGCGCGCGCCTTCTGCAGTTCCTCGAGCCCGCGCTGAGCAGCGGCGCGCTGCGGTTTTGTGACCTTTTGCTTTGCGTTGCATCGCTGGTTGGTAAAGCAGAAGATCTGGAAATCGGTGGTCTCCGCCACGATCGCATCGGCGATGCTGGCCTGCTGCGCCGCAACAGGAAGGGACAGGCCACCGACGCCGATCAGGCAGCCGAGAACAAAAGACAAAGCGCGCATGACGTAACCCTCAGAACAAAACCACTTCTCCGCCGGTCAAAGCAAATATGCGCACGGTCCGTCAAGGGGGGGGCGTTCGGGTCCGCTCAGCGGCTCGCGTCGAGCGCGGGAGCCATGACCCCGATGGCGACGCCCGCCAGCATGTCGAGCGCGACCCAGACGGTCAGATACCGCTCGAAGACGCTCATGTCGGAGTGACCTCGGGCTCCGTCGAGGTGAGACGCCCGGCAGCGAGCGCGGAAAGTCCGACCATGGCCGTAGCAAGCATGAGTGGGAGGCCGCCAATCTGGTAGGTGAGTCCGGACAGGACGCTCTCGAGAAGCCGCCCGCCCGCGTTCGCCATATAGTAGAATCCCACGTCCATCGTGACGCGCTAGGCCTTCGTGACCCCCAAGGCGGCTGCGATCGAAATCGGCTCGACGATGCACTGGCTGCTTTGAACCCGGACAGCGACGCCACGCCGGTGCGCGCCTTTGGGACGTTCACCAAGAACCTGCACGACCTGGCCGCCTGGCTCCGGTCGTGCGGCGTTACCAGCGTAGCAATGGAGTCGACCGGCGTGTACTGGATACCGGCCTTCAAGATCCGGGAAGCTCATGGCTTCGAGGTCATCCTTGTGAATGCCCGCTATGCCAAGAACGTGCCGGGTCGCAAAACCGACGTCAGTGATGCAGGTTGGCTGCGACAGTTGCACTCTTATGGATTGCTCCGCGGCAGCTTTCGCCCGGAGGCCGAGATCGCTAATCTGCGCGCCTACATGCGCCAGCGCGAACGCCTGACAGAATACGCTGCGCTGCCGCCCACATCCAGCACATGCAGAAGACGTAGAAGGAGATGAACCTTCAACTACATCACGTCGTCTCCGACATCACCGCCGCGACCGGCATGCGGTTCATCCGCGCCATCGTCGGCGGCGAACGTGATCCAGAGGTTCTCGCCGCGTTCCGCGATTATCCGTCGTCAGGGTTTTTGAAACCAACGCCGGCCTAAACTGAGAGAGCGTTTGGCTAAATCTGATCGGTCGTGAGACTTTGTCACGAGTAATTGTCGGACTGGATGACGTCCCGGAGTTTGAAAAAAGATCGAAAGGTCAGAATCCTGCTTGATCTCGGGTATCGTCAACGTGTTCTCGATAAAGCTGCATCCATCAAGGCGATGGGCTCTCAAGTCGCTCGGGCAATCGAAGTCCTCGAATCCAACAATGAAAAAACTGATGGCCGCCCTCCAGCTGAGGGTGCGCGTGCGATGGCCGACATCTGCGTTCTTGCTTTCGACGAATTTGTTGCCACACCTGCTTCTCCTTCCTGGGACCCCTACAAGTCTGCTCCCTCGGGCAAGTTTTTCGAGATGGTGCAAGACGTCTACAAAGCTGTAGGAATCAAGGGAACGGCACGCGAGTTTGCACGGCAATCGGCAGAAGCATTTGCAAAAGAAGGTAAAAAAAACCTTCTGAAACAAATGAGTTTCCGGCATTATCCTGCGATTTGTCGGTATGGCAAGGTCCTCCTGTAACTGAGAAGTACCAAGAGGAAGACCATGTCACATAATCTGCTCCGTCGCCCCGCCGTGGAGTCCCGCACGGGCCTTAGCCGGTCGACCATCTACGACTGGATGAACAAAGGGATGTTTCCCAAGCCCGTAAAGTTGGGCACGCGCCTCGTCGCCTGGCGCGAAAACGACATCGAAACCTGGATGAACGCGCAAGGCGAAGTGGAAGAGGTGCAGCCGTGACGAGCGCGCATGCACTCACCTTGGACTTTGGCGGAAAGTGGCAGGGCGCTTACGGTTCGGCAGCCTGCCCAATCTGCCAGCCCGAACGTCGCGCTGACCAGAACGCCCTCGCCATCCGAGAGGGTGGCAACGGGCGCCTGCTGTTGCACTGTCACAAACTGGGCTGTGATTTTACGGACATTGTCGCGGCGGCGCACATTAGCACCAATGGCTATCGCCCTCCCAACCCGTTGGAGTTCACCCGTCGTGAGGCGGAAAAGCAGGCTGCAGCGGCTAAGCGCACACGTCAAGCGCATCGCCTCTGGCAGGAGGCGCAGGAAATCAATGACACACCTGCCGAAACATATCTTCGCAGCCGCGGTATCACCTGCGCGCTTCCTTCGTCACTTCGCTTTCATCCTTTCTGCTGGCAAGGCGCGACGGCGTCGCAACATCCGGCGCTTGTCGCTCTCATCCAGGGCGGCGACGGCTTCGCGGTGCACCGCACCTACCTTCGCGCG
Source organism: Primorskyibacter flagellatus (assembly GCF_048268605.1). NCBI lineage: Bacteria > Pseudomonadati > Pseudomonadota > Alphaproteobacteria > Rhodobacterales > Roseobacteraceae > Primorskyibacter > Primorskyibacter flagellatus. The sequence goes on along the minus strand of NZ_JBLWVF010000005.1, from coordinate 97,409 downwards.
GACGGTTGCGGCAAGGCGGCACTCACTCCTGTCAAGGCGATGCTCGGCGGAGTCACTGGCGGTGCTGTAAGGTTAACGGAGGCCCGTGGCAGTTTGGTCGTGGCTGAAGGAATCGAGACCGCCCTGAGCCTCGCATGTGGGTTGCTACCCGTACCAGCGACCATCTGGGCTGCGCTGTCCACATCTGGGCTGCGCGGACTGCGTCTGCCGACAGAACCCGGGCGTCTGACAATTGCCTCGGACGGCGACACGGCGGGCCGCGATGCGGCGGATGCCTTGGCTGAGCGAGCGCACGCGACAGGCTGGGTCGTTTCGCTGCTACCTGCTCCCGATGGGTGCGACTGGAACGATATATTGACCACGACAAGGGGAAACGAATGAAAGTTTTCGCCCCCGACCTTATCCAATTCGCCGTCGAGGGGCCGCAACCGCTGGTGCGCGAAATTGCTCCAGCCGCGGCCTATCCTTCGGTCGATCTGGGGCCGCTGCGCGCCGCAGTTGAAGCGGTACAGGGCAGGACGCAGGCACCGGTCGCTATTCCCGCAGCATCGGCACTGACTGTGGCATCGCTGGTGGTGCAGGGATTTGCCAACGTGGAAACGCTGGGCGGACCGCGCCCGGTGTCGCTCTACGCACTGACCATCGCGCGAAGCGGTGAAAGGAAATCAAGCTGCGATGCGCCGCTTATGGCTGCGCTGCGCGACTTCGAGAATCAGGAGGCGAAAGCGCAGCGTGACGCGGTCACGGCATGGCAGAACGCCCATGCGGTCTGGAAGGGTGAGCGTGACGGCATTCTTGCGGATGCCAAAAGAAGCAAGGGCGAGAAGAAGGTTGCTGCGCGAGCCGATCTAGACGCGCTGGGTGTTGAGCCCGCCGAACCGGCCAACAACGATCGTACTGTGACCGAACCAACCTTCGCAGGTCTGACAAAACTCTATCAGACAGGGCAACCGTCGCTGGGAATCTTCAGTGATGAAGGCGGGCAGTTTCTTGGCGGTTTCGGCATGAACTCGGAAAACAGGCAGAGCACATTGGCCGCGCTGAATGATCTCTGGCAGGGCAACGCCATACGCCGCACTCGTGCCGGGGATGGACACGCAACCCTCTACGGGCGGCGGCTGGCGGTGCATCTCATGGTGCAGCCTTCTGTTGCCCGCGCTTTCATGGCAGACCGGATGGCAGCTGATACCGGCTTCTTGCCGCGGTTTCTGATTTGCGAGCCACCGAGCACAATCGGGACACGCCTACACGCGAACGCCCGAGTCGACGACGGGGTGCTGGCAAAGTTTGCGGACCGCCTGCGCGCCATCCTCGAAACGCCCATGCCCATGGATGAAGAAACCCGCGAGCTTCTGCCCCGCGTTTTGCCACTTGCACCTGAAGCTCGCGATCTTCTGATCCGCTTTGCTGATACAATTGAAGCCGCACAGGCCCCAGGTGGCGATCTTACGCACGTCACGGGCTATGCCAGCAAAACGGCAGAACAGGCCGCGCGCATCGCGGGTGTGCTGGCACTCTGGCAAGACCTCGAAACTCCCGCAGTCACCGCGCAGGACATGGGCAATGGTATCACGCTTGCGCAATTCTACCTAAGCGAAGCGGTGCGGCTGGCCGATGCGGCCTCGGTTTCTGCGGAAGTCGACAGGGCTGAGATGCTGCGCAAATGGCTGGTGGAAAAATGGGAGCACCCGGAAGTGATGGCGCGGGACGTGGTTCAGTTTGGCCCGAACTCCCTTCGCGAAACACCGAAGGCATGTGCTGCGTTGATCATCCTAGAGAATCACGGGTGGCTTGTGCGGCTCGAGCGAGGAACTGTCGTGCGCGGAGCGCCGCGCAAGGCGGCATGGCAAATCGTGAATGGTAGCGGCAATGTGGTTTGATGTGACCGCTGCTCTTGCGGAAATTGAGGGTGGGCAAGAAATCGCCCCCGAAAGTCGCGCGCTTGCTACATCCGCTTCACTGTCGGCTCGTGTAGCGAAAGTAGCGGGTGTAGCAGGCCCACCGGCACGAATTCAGAAGTCCGTCAAACCTGTCGCAGTGCATAACGTACGGGATGGCGAGGACATGTTGCGGCATGGCTTATCCGTCCAGGGCAACCCCCGAACATGGACTGGCAAAGTGGTTACACGCGATGAGTGGCGGAGGCTGTCGTTGTGGGAGCGTCACGGGCCCCAAGAGCGGAATTGGAACGGCCTCACTCAACGTTGGGAGTGACCCCGTCTCTAAACTCTAGGTTACCCAAAAGTGAACCGCCCCTTGTTTGCCGGAGACCCAGAAGTAAGGATACTGGGTTATGGAAAAGAACAAATGTGGAAACAGATACTCACCTGAAGTGCGCGAACGTGCTGTGCGGATGGTATTCGAGCATCAGGGCGAATTTGACAGCCAGTCTGCTGCGATCAAATCGATTGCGCCCAAAATTGGTTGTGGGCCTGATACGCTGCGTGCATGGGTTCGGCGGGCTGAGACGGACAGCGGTCGTCGAGACGGTGTGACGACCGCCGAACGGGACCGGATCAAGGCGTTGGAACGTGAGAACCGCCAGCTTCGACAAGCCAATGAAATCCTGAAGAAAGCATCAGCGTATTTTGCTCAGGCGGAGCTCGACCGCCCGTTTCGGAAATGATTGCTTTCATCGAAGCACATCGGGAAATCTGTGGGGTCGAGCCAATCTGTCGCGTTCTGCAGATTGCCCCGTCAACGTTCTATGCGCATCTGGCCATTGAGCGTGATCCAGACCTTGCGTCGGATCGCGCCAAGCGGGACGCCGAATTGCGCCCAGAGTTGATGCGTGTCTGGGAAGAAAATCTTGAGGTTTATGGCGCACGTAAACTGTGGCACGCGATGAAACGAGAGAAGTTTGATATCGCACGCTGCACTGTAGAACGATTAATGCGTGACATCGGTATCGAAGGTGTCCGTCGTGGCAAGAAGATCAAGACAACGCGGCCGGACAAAGCCCTGCCGTGCCCATTGGATCGTGTGAACAGACAGTTCCGCACATCGATGCCAAACCAACTCTGGGTGTCGGATTTTACTTACGTCTCGACCTGGCAAGGGTTCGTTTATGTGGCATTTGTCATCGATACGTTTGCGAACAAGATCGTCGGCTGGCGCGCATCCAGATCGCAGCAAACACAGTTTGTCTTGGATGCGCTTGAGCAGGCGCTTTACGAGCGAAGGCCCGCAGGGAGCTTGATCCATCACAGCGACCGGGGCAGCCAATATCTGTCGATCAAATACACAGAACGGTTGGCTGACGCGGGCCTGGAACCCAGTGTCGGAACGGTGGGTGACAGCTATGACAATGCGCTGGCCGAGACGATGATTGGCCTGTTCAAAGCAGAAGTGATCCATGTGAACCGGCATGCAAGATTGGGTCTGACTCAGTTTTGGTGCAACTTCGGCCTCTCTCAGTTCAGGTCGCTTGAACGAGCCGCGCCTTGAGCAGGTCGATGTTCGCCCTTCCATACATCTGGCGTTTGAGCGTCTTGAGGCGGTTAATCTGCCCTTCGGTCTGCCCATTCGACCATGGCTCCCTCAGCGCTGCGGCGACCGCGGCTTGATCGCGCCGTAACCCACGAGCGAAGGCACCGAGCAGCCCGTCCTCCGCTTCTTTCAGCCATCCTTCCAGCGCGCCTTCGCGCGCATTGCGCACCATGTCGGTGAACCGGTCGGTTTGCATTCGGGCGCTGGCCAAGGCTGGCAACGCGGCCTCGATCCTTGCAACCTGGATCGCATCCGCCTTGCACAGATGATCCCGGCCCAAGGTCATGAGGCGGGCAATCCTGCGGGCGGGCGGCGACTTTGCTGTTCCGGATGGAACCGCCCGCTCGGCACGGCGCTGGCGCGTGGCCCATTCCCCGACGACACGTAGGCTGCCCTGGAATCCATCGGCACGCAGCCGGCGCCAGAGTTCGGCACCGTTCCGGCAGCCGCCCGCCCATTCCCGCTCCAGCCGCGGCAGCCAAGGAGTCAGACTGCTTTCACGGATGCGGAAAACATCCTCGCGCTCCCCGCGCAAAATCTGACGGACGAGCTGGCGGCTGAGCCCTGTCTGGCGAATGATCCGCCGGATCGGCACGCCGTCATCAGCCATCTGACGAACCATCCGGTTGGTTTGCTGGCGGCGCAGATAGCCCTCGTATTGCAGCTTTTCAGCGGCCGTCAGCAGCTTTCGATCCAGTGCCTTCGCCCCGATCGCTTTGCGGATGGCAGGCATGTTGCGCTGTACAGCGGACAGGAAAGCGGCACTCGCGTTTTCTAACAGGTGCCAGCGATCGGCGACCTGAACAGCCTTCGGCAGGGCGCGCGAGACGGCACCACCATAGCCTCCGTTGCGGTCGCGGGCGACGACCTCAATCCCCGGACGGGCCCTTAGCCAGGCCTCGACCGTAGCGGGTTCTCGGTCCGGCAGAAGGTCGATGACCCGGTGCCTCTCCAGATCGCAGATCAAAGTGCCGTAGCGCTGCCCCTTTCGCCAAGCCCAGTCATCAATACCAATAACGCGCAGATCACTGCTTGAGGCCTCAGCCGTGTCCCGGATGCTGCGGAGGAAAGTATCCTTGCTAACCGGCAGCAGGAGCCGTGCGGCGAGCGCCTGTGCCGGACGCCCGCCGAGTGCCAGCCCGAGGTGCCGAACCAGCCCTTGCAGACGGGAGGTGCGCCGCGCATGCGGCCGGGTCACGTCCGGTGGAAATCGCTCCGCGAAAATCTTGGCTGGGCAACGCAGAGAACGGCAGCGAAAGCGGCGAACCAGCAGAACCAGTTCCACCTTCCGGCCATGCGCAGGAAGATCGGCAGGCCGTCGGCGGTATTTGCTGTGAACATGGCGTGAGACTGTGCCGCAGCGCGGGCACGCCGCCGCGGCTTTGGCGGAACGCGCGTGAATCCGGACCGTGTTCCCGGCAAGCTCAACCTGATCGGCCTTGAGCCCCGCTGGCAGGAAATCCCGCCGTGAAAACTGTGACGCCATCGACAACCTCCTTCAAAGTCTGCCGAAATATAGCGCTTGGCACGTTGGACTGCACCAAATCTGCTACAGAGCCAATTTTGCATGCCGATTCACACACAGCTATGAAGATCACAGTTCTTGGAACAGGCCTGATGGGTGGGCCAATGGCGCGGCGTTTGGCGAAAGAGCACAACGTCACAGTCTAGAACCGCACGGCGGCCAAAGCGGATGCCTTGGCGGATGTTTGCACCGTCGCCAACACTCCCGAACAGGCCGTCGCAGGGGCGCAGGTCGTTGTCTTGATGCTGAAGGACGGCGCGGCGGTGCGCGAGGTTCTGACCGATGCGCTTTTCACAGGCGTGGGGGAGGGTGGATTGATTATCAATATGGTGTCAATTGGACCTGAGATTGACCGTGCCATGGGCCTTAGTGCGAACCGCCACGGTCTGTCCTATCTGGATGCGCCGGTGTCGGGTGGTGTTGCGGGGGCGCAGGGGGGCACTCTGGCCATTCTGGTGGGCGGAGCGCAGGCTGATTATAATCGCGCGGCACCTGTGTTTGCCCCCATGGGGCGGGCCACGTTGCTGGGCGCTGTCGGGGCCGGACAGGTGGCAAAGTTGGCGAACCAGTTGATCGTGGCAACCACCATTGGCGCGGTCGCTGAAGCTTTCCGGCTGGCGCAATCAGGCGGCTGTGATCCGGCGGCGCTGCGGCAGGCGCTGATGGGGGGCTTTGCCGATAGCCGTATTCTTGACCTGCACGGCGCGCGCATGGTCAAGGGGAACCTTACCCCTGGCGGGCGGTCTGTCGCGTAATTGAAAGATCTGGACAACGCGATGGCCTTGGCAACGGAGGCCGGATTGTCCCTGCCGTTGTCCGAAACAGTAACGGCAGGTTTCCGCGATTTTGTAGAAGTACATAAAGGCGGCGAGAAAGATCACGCCGCCTACTATGAATGGCTCGCCCTTAAGAAAAAGTAATCTGGGCTTTCATAGCTTTGGTGCGATCCAGCGCCAGTTCGAACCCTGACACGGCATCATCAATCGACACCGTATGCGTGATCAGGGGTTTTACGTCGATCAGGCCCTTTTGCATCAGGCTGACGCCAGTGTGGAATTCGTCGTGGAACCGGAACGAGCCCTTTAGCGACAGCTCTTTCGCGGTGATTGCCATCATCGGCAGGGACATGTCGCCGCCAAGGCCAAGCTGCATGATCGTCCCGCCGGGCCGCATGGCGTGGATGCCTGCGGTCAGGGCCGGCACGGCGCCCGTGCATTCATACAGCACATCGAAGGTGCCTTTGTCGGGGGTGAATTTGTCGAGGCCATCGGGCGTCGTTGCCATGTTGATGACCTCGTCCGCGCCAGCATTGCGGGCCATCTCGAGGGTGAAGTCCGACAGATCGGTTGCCACGATGAAATCAGCCCCCGCACGCCGCGCGCACATGATCGACAGGATGCCAATGGGGCCACAGCCTGTCACCAGAACGGATTTGCCCACAAGGTTTCCGGCCCGCCGTGTCGCATGCAGGGTCACGGCCAGTGGCTCGGCAATCGCGGCCTCGCCCGAGGTGATCCCGTCGGCCACCGCGCATTGGCTGGCGGTGACGTTCAACACTTGGCGAAACGCGCCCTGGATATGGGGCATTGGCATCGCAGAGCCATAGAACCGCATGTTCAGACATTGGTTCTGCTGGCCTTCAAGACAGAACTTGCAGCTGTTGCACGGGCGCGAGGGCGATACGGCCACCAACTGTCCGACCTGTAGCGTGTCAACGCCGTCGCCCAATGCGGTGACGTGGCCCGCCACCTCATGACCCAAAATCATCGGCTCGCGCAGTTTGATCGCGCCAAAACCGCCGTGGTTGTAATAGTGCAGGTCCGTGCCGCAGATGCCGCCCGTGGCCATGGTGATCTGGACCTCTCCGGCTTGCGGCGGGGTCACATCACGGTCTTCGATCCGCAGGTCCTTTGGTGCGTGAATAACAAGGGCCCTCATCCTAGTTCACCTTCGTCAAAAGCGGTTTGCCAGCGAATTGCGCCGCGAGGTTGTCATAGACCAGTTTGCCCATCGCCTTGCGGGTTTCATAGGTGCCGGATGCGTGGTGCGGCTGCACCATCACGTTGTCCAACGCCAAGAAACGCGGGTCCAGCGCCGGTTCGCCCTCGAACACGTCCAAGGCCGCAGCGCCGACGGTTTTCGCCTCAAGCGCGTCGAGCAAAGCGGCCTCGTCAATGTTGCCTGCGCGAGAGATATTGATGACCATGCCGTCAGGGCCAAGCGCATCCAGCACGTCTTTGTCGACGATGTGGCGGGTCTCGACAGATGCGGCGAGGGTGACGAACAGGAAATCCGCATGTTCGGCAAGTGCCACCGGATCTTGGATAAAGGTCCAGTCGGGCGCGTAGTCTTTGGCGCTGACATCGCTGTAGGCGATATCAAGATCGAACCCTGCCAGACGCTTGGCAACCTCGAACCCTATCCGGCCCAAACCAAGGACACCGACTTTCTTACCCCAGACGCGGGACTGCAACGGGTAAAGGCCCTTGGCCTCCCACGAGCCGTCACGGACCCACTGCGATGCACCAATCATGCCACGCGACTGCGCCAGCATCATCGCAACGCCAAGGTCGGCCACATCATCGGTCAACACGTCCGGCGTGTTGGTCACGGCAATGCCGCGCGCTGTGCAGGCTGCCACATCCACTGCGTCATAGCCGACACCGTAAACAGAGACGACCTCGAGATTCGGGCAGGCATCCAGCATCGCTTGTGTCGTGCCAAGTTCGCCCCGTGTGGCGATCCCCTTGATGCTCGGGCCGACATTCGCGAGGAAGGCGTCTTTGTCGTCTGCCTCGAAGTACTTGTGCATATTAAATGCTGCATCCAGTGGATCCTGATCCCATTCGGGGTAGTATCCAACCTGAAGAATGTCCGGCTTTGTCATCGTAGGCTCCTGCACTTTAGCAACGTTGTTATCGATAACATATGCGAAGGGAAGGGAGGCGTCCAGACGTAAGTTGCAAATTCACATCTTGCATTGACATGGTTTGTTATCGATAACATAGCGCGAGAAATCTTTAATCATTCCACCCATCGAGGAGCCCGCGCTATGAGCCTGAATTTATTTGATCTTACAGAAAAACGTGCCCTGCTCACCGGATCGTCGCAGGGTATCGGCTTTGCGCTGGCGCGTGGTTTGGCCGCGGCGGGCGCATCGGTTATCATCAATGGACGCGACGAAGCAAAGGCGCAGGCGGCGGCGGAAACCCTGAAAGGCGAGGGCGCGACGGTCGATGTGTTGTGCTTTGACGCCACTGACCACAAAGGCGTGCGCGCGGCAGTCGACGGTTTCGAAGAGGCGCACGGCCCCATCGATATCCTTGTGAACAATGCGGGCATGCAGCACCGCAAGGCGCTGGAAGATTTTCCGGCGGATGCTTTCGAGCGCTTGCTGCAAACCAACATCGCCTCTGTCTTCCACGTGGGGCAGGCCTGTGCGCGTCACATGATCGGGCGCGGCAAGGGCAAGATTGTGAACATCGCCAGCGTACAAACCGCTTTGGCGCGTCCCGGCATTGCGCCCTACACGGCCACCAAAGGTGCGGTTGCCAACCTGACCAAAGGCATGGCGACCGATTGGGCGCAGCACGGATTGCAGTGTAACGCCTTGGCGCCGGGCTACTTTGACACGCCTTTGAACGAGGCTTTGGTCAATGATCCCGAGTTTTCCGCATGGCTGGCGAAACGCACGCCCGCCGGACGCTGGGGCAATGTCGAAGAGCTGGTCGGGACCTGTATTTTCTTGACTTCGGATGCGTCTTCGTTCGTGAACGGCGCAACGATCTTTGTGGATGGCGGCATCACCGCGTCGCTATGATGGATCGCTTTGTGGTCATGAGCGTGTCGGGCTGTGGTAAGTCATCCATTGGCGCGGCCTTTGCAGCGCAGATCGGCGCGCGCTTTGTGGATGCCGATGATCTGCATCCACAAAGCAACATCGCAAAGATGGCAGCTGGTAATGCGCTGACAGATGATGATCGCAGGCCTTGGCTGGAAATCGTCGAGCGCAGTTTTGCGCAGGCGGAGGGGCCTTTGGTCATCGCGTGTTCTGCGCTCAAACGCAGTTACCGCGATATCATTCGTGAGACGGCGGCGGCTCCGGTTGCGCATTTGCATCTGGATGGCGCGCGCGATGTTATCGCGCAACGTATGGCGGCGGGGCAGGACCACATTATGCCCACCACATTGCTGGACAGCCAGTTCGCAGCGCTGGAACCGCTGGGAACTGATGAGGTGGGAACACGCGTTGATATTGATCAGGTGCCAGACGCGAGTGTGGCCGAATTGGTCGCACATTTTAGGGAGGACAGGACATGACACAGAAGGTTGCATTGATTGGCGTAGGCGCCATGGGCGGGGCCTTTGGCCAGCGGCTGGCGCAGACGGGAAATCAGCTTATGGTATTCGATCTGGACGCTGAAAAAGTCGCCGAATTGGTCGGATACGGCGCAATTGCGGCCACCTCCGCCGCCGAGGCGGCAGCGCAAAGCGATTACATTATCACCAGCCTGAATGCCCCGCACACCGTTGATCTGGCGGTCTTTGGCGAGGGCGGCGTGGCCGAGGGCGCAAAGCCTGGAACCTTGATCATTGATATGTCGACCATCGATCCCGAAGCGACAAAAGACCTGGCGGCGCGCGCGGCTGAAAAAGGCCTGCGCTGGGTGGACAGCCCGCTGTCCGGCGGCGGGCCAAGGCCCTGACGGGAGAGCTGACATTGATGGCAGGCGGCGAGGCCGACGATGTCGCGGATGCGCACAACGTCTTGCAATATGTCGCGACCAATTACACGCACATGGGGCCGGTTGGCGCGGGCCAGACGACCAAACTGATCCATCAGGTTTTGTGCGGTTTGAATTTCCTCGCCGTGGCAGAGGCCACGCAACTGGCGCAAGATGCCGGCGTTGATGCCGCGAAAATCCCTACGGCGCTGAAGGGCGGGCGTGCGGACAGCGCGATCCTGCAAGAATACATGCCACGCTATGTCGCCAAGGATTGCCGCCGCACGGGGCGCATCGACAACATGGTCAAAGATTTGAACGGCGCGCAGGATCTGGCGCGGCGCACCAACACTGCCATGCCGATGACAGCCATCTGCGCCGAGGTCCGCCGTCTGCTGACCGCCGCAGGGCTGGGCGGTGAAGACCAAGCCGCATTGATGGAGTATTTCGCGGGACCAGAGGATTTGCCGGATTAATCGCCGGATGTGCCGTGTTCGATGTCACAATTCACGCCAATTAATGTGCAGTTGCGCGCACATGTTTAAATCTGCAAGAGTGGTAACGATCACAACCAAGGACGAAGAATGAAGCGCAGCCCCACAATGAAAGACGTTGCTCGGGCAGCGGGAGTCTCCGTCATGACCGTTAGTCGCGCCTTCAAGGAAGACGCGTCTGTCGGCAAGGACACGCGGGAAAAGATTCAGCGCACGGCTGACAAACTGGGCTACGTCTTCGATTCGGCAGCCGCAAACTTGCGCACCCAGCGCAGCGATTTCATCGCGGTCACTATACCGTCCCTGAACAACGCGAACTTTGCGGCGACCGTTGTGGCGCTGACCGGCAAACTGAGCCAGGAAGGCTATCAAGTTCTGCTGGGTCACTCGAACTACGATATGAAGCGCGAAGAAGAACTGATCGCGCAATTCCTGCGCCGCCGCCCCGAGGCCATCATCGTCACAGGCGGGTGCCACACCGACCGTGCCCGCGCGATGTTGTCGGGGGCAGGGGTTCCGGTTATTGAAACATGGGACAACCCGCCCGATCCGATTGGTCACGTGGTGGGCTTTTCCAACGCCGATACCATGCAATTGCTGGTTGATCACCTTGTCGCGCAAGGGCGCACACGCATCGCCTTTATGGGCGGCGATTCTGAAAGTGACAGCCGCGGACAAGACCGCCGTGGCGGATTCCGTGCCGCGATGCAGGGGCATGGGTTGCAGGCAAACCGGTTGGTTGGATCGGGCGCACCGCAAGATCCGATGGGCAAGGGTGTTGTCGCTATGGGCACCTTGCTGGATCAGTTCCCCGATACGGACGCTGTGATCTGCGTATCCGATCTGGTTGGATTCGGTGCCCTGTCTGAATGTCAGCGGCGCGGCATCAAAGTGCCCGATCAGATCGCGCTTGCCGGATTCGGGGCCTATGACATCTCGGAGGTCTGCGTGCCGGCGATGACGACGATTGACCCCAAACCGCTTGAAATCGGCGAAGGCACCGCAGACTTGGTGCTGGAGTTGTTGAAGTCCCCGGAATCGGCCCGCAACAGAATGATTACGCCTGTCCTGAAGCCCGCCCAATCCACGTTGACCTAGCCACTGCCGCCCGCGATAGGCTCAAAACGATACGTCTAAATGGGTCCGATCCGGTTGCTGCGTTCAGCCTGTCCCAACCTAAGGAGCGGCACATCAAAAGCCCGCGAAATTGAGTGCCAAAATACTGCGAAAAGTGTTACCAGTCTAAACCTGTTCAAGTTCTACGAAGTGCAGGACTACCTGAGCATCACCCAGCACGCCTACGCCCCGCTGGCGCTGAACAGCGACACTGTGATGGTCTAAGCGAAGACGAACAGGCGATCATCCTTGAAGTTGCCGCCGAAGCGGTCGCCATGCAGCGTGAGCTAAGCATCGAGAAAGAAGACGAAATGATCGCAGCGCTTGAAGCAGTCGGCATGACAGTCAACCGCGACGTCGACGGCGCGGCCTTCCAAGTGGCAGTGAAGCCTGTTTGGGAAGCCTTCATCGAAGCGTAAGCATCCGGCGTAGGCCGCGGCGAGGTCATCGTGCGTGCTCAGCGTCCATCTCGATGAGTTCTCGCAGGTTTTCGACACCGAACGGAGTGAAGGCGATGACGCGTTCGTCGCCGGGGCCGTAGACCCAGATCACGCCATCTTCGGTTTCCATGTCGATGGCGAGATCGAAGATCCGATCAACGGTTTCTCCGAGTTCAGCAGCGACGCGGTCGATCGTCTTGACGGAATACACCTTGTTCAGCTGCATGGTCACGCCGCCTCGGCGAGGGACAGGGCTTTCCAGTTCCAGGGCAGAAGTTCATGCACGCGCGAGACGGGCATGTCGGGCAGCCGGGTGAAAACATCTGCCAGCCAGGCCTGCGGGTCGATGTCGTTCATTTTAGCGGTGACGATGAGGGTATACATGGCGGCGGCACGGTGCCCGCCGCGCTCGGAGCCAACAAAAAGCCATGACTTTCGGCCCATAGCCACGCCACGCAGAGCGCGTTCGGCCGCATTATTCGTCAGGCAGATGCGGCCGTCATCGAGGAATGCCGTGAAGGCCGGCCAACGGCCGTCTTTTTCGAACATATAGTTGATCGCTTTGGCCACTTTGTTGTGCCTGGACAGTTTTGCGCGCTCTTCCTGCAGCCAATCATGGAGATTATCTACCAAGGGACGGGCGAGTTCCTGACGGGCGGCAAGCCGGGCATCGGCATCCAGCCCTTTGATTATGCGCTCGATGTCGAAGATGGCGTCGATCCGTTTCACCGCTTCTAGGGCAACCGGCGAGATCTGATGGGCGGGCTTGCCCTTGCGCACGTTGCCCGCGATGTCGGCCAGTTCGAAGAACTTCCGGCGCGCATGTGCCCAGCATAGCGCACTGGTCACTGGCCCTGCGTCACGGTCAGCGCGGTAAAGATCGTTGTATCCGCCATATGCGTCCGCTTGCAGCACGCCTTGCCACCCGGCCAGGTGATGATTGGGATTGGTTGCCGAACGGTCGCGAGAGAAGCGGAAGAACGCGGCCGGTGGCGCGCCACCATTCCAGGGCTGGTCATCACGGACATAAGTCCAAAGCCGAGCCTTCTTCGCACCGCCCCGCGCCAGAAGCGGCACTGTCGTGTCGTCGCCGTGCAGGCGATGAGCGGCGCGTACGTGGTTCTCGATCAGGGCATGGATCGGCTGTAACGCGACAGTCGCGTGCCCGACCAGGTCAGCCAGGGTCGACAAGCTCAGTTCTACACCTTCACGGGCGAAGCGTTCGGCCTGCCGGTTCAGCGGCTGGTGCTGCCCGTATTTCTCGAAGATAAGCATGGCGATCAAGCTGGGCCCGGCCCAACCACGCGGGATCGCATGGAACGGGGCCGGCGGCTGGCTGATCTTCTCGCAGGTCCGGCAGGTGAACTTCTCGCGCACAGTCTGGATCACCCTCCACTGACGGGGGATCACCTCCAGAGTCTCGGTGATGTCCTCGCCCATCTTCACGATCCGGTCGGAGCCACAGCAGGTGCAGGCGGCCGGTGCTTCGACGACAACCCGCTCGCGCGGCAGGTGGTCGGGGAACGGCTGGCGCACCGGATGGCGACGCGTGAAGGCGCGCACCGTGCTGGCTTTCTCGGTCGCTTGTTCTGCGGCCAGTGCATCCTCGGTTGCTGCCGCTTCCAGCTCTTCAAGCTGCAATTCCAGCTGATCGACCAACCGCGCGCGCCGTTCTGACGAGATACCGTATTTGTCACGGCGCAGTTTGGCGATCTCGAGCTTGAGCTCCTGAATCATCGCCTCAGAGCAGGAGACAACTGCGCGGGTCTGTGCCAGCTCGCTTTCCGCAACATCTGCACGGGCCTCTGCGGCGGCCAGGGCAGCGCGCAATTTGGCGAGTTCGGAGGCGGCGTCAGACATGGCGGATGTCTATCACTCACGCTCATGAAGAACCAATAAAAAGAGGCCTTTCAGTGCGATTTATCCAGCCTTTGCAGGGCGTTGCGTCCAGCGCGGGTTGCGCCAGTCAATGCCCTCCAGAAGATAGCCCAACTGCGCCGCCGAGATCTGCACCGCGTCGCCCGACCGGCTCACCGGCCAGATGAACTTGCCTGCCTCCAGGCGCTTCAGATAGAGCGACATGCCGACGCCATCATGCCAAAGAATTTTCACCAGATCGCCCTTGCGGCCTCGGAAGCAGAAGATCTCGCCCGCATGGGGATCGCGGCCGAGCCCTTCCTGCACTTGTAGCGCCAGCGTGTTCATGCCCCGCCTCATGTCGGTGACGCCGCCCGCAATCCAAACTTTCACGCCAGCCGGAAACGCGATCATTACCCGTCCACCACTGACAAGATCCGAGCAAGCGCTTCGAGCTCCACGTCCACCGGCACGATGACCCGGCGCCCGTTCGGGAGGGCTATTTCAACCTGACAATCCAAACGCGGACAGGGATCAACCGGATTTGCCTGCGGTGCAGGAGTTTCCTTCGTAATGGTCACCGGCGCGAACGATACAGGGCGAGAAGACCCAAGCTCACCGTTTCGATACTGCCGCCGCCAGGTGGTCAGTAGCGACCGGCAAATGCCATGCCGCCGCGCAGTGGCTGACGCCTGGCGGTGGCCGATGAAGCTTTCCTCCACAATGCGCAGTTTGTCATCATCCGACCAATACCGACGGCGTTCACCGTCAGCGGCGGAAAGAACTTCGATTTGAGGGCGGTTGAAAAAGTTGGACATAAGGTCGGACTTACCATCGGATCGATCCCAAGATCAGACGGCCGCCCCCGGAGGCTTACATCGAAGCCAACGGCGATGAGCTGGTGAACGCGATCCTTGAAGCGTCCAACTAAGTCGCTAAAATTCAGAATGGGCCTCGACCGGCTAGTTCGGCCCCCTTTCTTTTGTACGGCTCCATCTTGAGACCATCGCGCACTTCTATTCGGCAGAATGTGCCTAAAGTCGGCCCACACCAAAGCCCTCAGGTTAAAGCGAAGGGTGGCAATGTCATGTCGGGGAAGACGCTGCACAGCTTTATGCAGCAAGGCACTGATCTATTGCGTCATTTGCCGCGACAGGTCGATCAGGCATTTTTGCACCGCCAGCGTTGCCTCGCTAAGCGGGAGTTGCGCGGACCAGCAGACAGCCATGTTGCTGCGCATGTTCGGCCGACGGATCGGGGAAATCTTCGCCTCTGGCACGCGTCGCTGTACAGCTTTTGCCGCCGACAGCGGCAGGATCGTGTCCGCTAAACCCTCACTCAATGCGCTGGACAGGACCGAAATGGATTCAGTTTGAGCGACGATCTGGGCCGTTGTTCCAGTGCGCGCCAACGATGTGTCGATGACCTGACGCAGGGTGTGGATCTTGCTGGGCAGAATTAGGCGACGGGCAACAGCGTCTGCAAAGGCGATGTCATCAGTGTGATCGAAGTCCTCGGACGTGGTGACAAGGTGGAGTTCCTCAGTAGAGATTTTTTCAAAAGCAAGGCTCGGAATTGCGCCGGGATAGAAGATCAGTGCGACATCCATTTTGCCGGTCATAATCAGCTCGCTCATGGCACCGCCGCCGACGTTTTCGTTGATATACAGCATGATCCCCGGATAATCGGCGCGCAACTTTTCGATCAGCTGTGCGGCGAGCAGCGAGCCCAACCCAAGGGGGGCAAGGCCCACTCGGACGGTTCCACGTATGTCTTCGGAGGCGGCCTGGATATCCAGTTCGACCTCTTCCATCTGCCGCAAGATCAGCTGTGCATGACGATACAGCACCTTACCCGCTTCAGTGGGCACGACGCCGCGTTTCGAGCGCACCAGCAAGGGCTTGCCGTAGTGCGATTCAAGGCCGGCAACCTGCTGGCTCAACGCAGGTTGAGCAATGTGCAGGATGGCAGAGGCGCGGGTGATGCTGCCGATGTCGATGATTTTGACGAAGGAATGTAGTTTTCGAATGTCCATGCGGCTTTATTAAACCCTCCATAGCGAATAAGCCACGCCCCAAATTCGGACTGAACCCAACGTAGTGGATGTCGGCTGAAGCATAGGATTCTGCGATCACGTCAGAACGAACCTGTGTTTCCGCAATTCTGACAGGCATCCTAGCATGTCAGAGGTACGAACAAGAAATAACGGGCTTCACTGTAAGCCGGCCTCGGATATCCAGAGGTCAAACACATCGGGAGAATTGCATGTCTGTCTTTAAATCGTTCATTCTGGGAACAGCCACAGCCGTCGCCACTGTCGGGGCTGCTGCCGCTGAAACGAACCTACGCCTGTCGGACGTTCTGCCCGAAGGTAACTTCATGGTCGAAAACGCCCGCACCTTTGCCGATGCTGTGGCCGAGGCCACAGACGGCGAAGTCACGATCACCGTGAATGCCGCAGGCTCGCTTGGGTTCAAAGGCCCCGATCAACTGGGTGCCGTCCGTGACGGTTTAGTTGATATGGCCGACATCAACATCAGCCAGCAGGTTGGCAGCAACCCGCTGTTCGGTGCCGAAGGTGTGCCGTTCCTTGTAAACTCTATGGACGATCTGAAAGCCTACCACGCCTTCCTGCGCCCCGAAATCGAAGAGCTGTTCGAGCAGAACAACCAGAAGCTGCTCTATATGGTGCCGTCCCCCGCGCAGTATGTTTACCTAAATGAAATGGTTGAAAATATTGATGACTTTGAAGGCATTCCGGTGCGCGGTGCCGACAAAAACACAGTCGACATCATCAGCAGCATCGGCATGGACGGCGTTGTGATGCCATGGGGCGAATTGCTGCCGGCTTTGGCCTCTGGCCGTGTCGAAGGCGTTGCGACCTCTGCGACATCCGGTGTCGACGGTCGGTTCTGGGAATTCCTCGATTACATCTACGCGACAAACCACACATGGGGCTCCAACGCCGTAACGATCAACATGGATGTCTGGAACAGCATCTCTGAAGAGGACCGTGCCGCGATCGAAGAAGTTGCCGCCGATCTGGAGCCTGATTTCTGGGAGGTCTCCCGCGCCGCTGATGTGGCAAGTGTGACCACAATGGAAGCCGAAGGCATGACCCTCGTGCCGCTGTCGGACGAGCTGATGTCCGAGATCGGCGAACGCGCGACAACCGTGCAGGACGCCTTCTTTGAGCGCGTGCCAGCCGCCTTGCCGATTGCCGAGGCTTATCTTCAGTCCCGCACCAATGACTAAGGCGCAAAACACCACTCACGAAACAGCGGCGGCCCACGGGCCGTCGCTTCGCGGTCCGGTTGCGGCCCTGCAACGGGCTGCCGATGTGGTTTCATTGCTCGGGGCGTGGATCGCAGGCCTGTGCATTGTGGCGCTGACGCTTTTGGTGCTGATCGACATCCTGCTGGCCTTCTTCAGCCAATATCTGAGTTTTGTGCCGTCAGGCACGGGCGTTGGGTGGGAATACAGTGCCTATCTGATGGGGGCTGCTTTTCTACTCGGGGCGGGCATGACTCTGCGCGCCGGATTACAGTTGCGGGTTGAACTGGTGATGTCGTCGCAGCGGCGCATTCTGGTGCGCGTGCTTGAGGTTTTCTCGGCCGCGTTGGGGTCTGCCGTGAGCGTCGCCATGGCCTTCTGGCTGTTCGACTTTACCCTGCGCACCTACGGCTACGGCGAGGTGTCGCAAGAAAGCTTTACACCGCTGTGGATACCGCAAGCCGTGCTGACGCTGGGCGCGGCCGTTCTGGCCTTCCAGATGGTGGCCCGTCTTGTCAGCGCTCTGGCCGGACACACACTCGATAATCCAACGCTTGGTACTGCCAGCGCCATCGAATAACGCGCCTCAACAGGTCAAAAGAATTAAGGACATTTTTCATGGGAGCGATCGTTTCCAGCCTGTTCGGGCTGCTTTTCGGAACTTTGGCGGCGGGCGCCTGGATCGGCATTGCACTGCTGACAACGGCCATCGGTCTGACGGTTATGTTTACGCATATCCCGATCGACAAGCTGTTCCCGCAGTATGTTTTCAACATCCTGACAACGCCTGATCTGGTCGCTTTGCCGTTGTTCATCCTGATGGGGGAATTTCTGTTCCGCACCAAAATTTCACAAGCACTGTTCACCGGCCTTGCCCCGTGGGCGGGTCTGCTGCCAGGTCGTTTGCTTCATGTGAACATTGTTGGCTGTTCGATCTTTGCGGCAATTTCAGGGTCCTCGGCGGCGACCACGCAGGTGGTGGGCCGCATGACATTGAAAGAGCTCTTGTCGCGGGGCTACTCGCCCGAGCTTGCGATCGGCGGTCTTGCAGGCGCTGGCACGCTGGGCTTTCTGATCCCGCCGTCGACGGTGATGATCATGTATGGCGTGCTTGCCAATGAATCTGTGCTGCGCCTGTTCACCGCCGGGTTCCTGCCCGGTTTGCTGCTGGCCGCCAGCTTTGGCACCTACATCATGATCCGCAGCGCGATGAAGCCTGAGCTAATCCCCGAAAGCGAGCGGGCGCTGCGCCATATGCCTCTGCGCGAACGGTTTGCGGCCCTGCGCGATCTGGCGCCTGCGTTGTTCCTGATCCTGTGTGTTCTGGGGTCGATGTATGGCGGTCTGGCCACCCCGTCAGAGGCCGCGGCCCTTGGTGTGCTTGGGGCGTTTCTTGTTTCGTTGCACCAGCGGTGTCTGTCGCTGAAGGTGTTGCGCGATGTGGTGCTGGGCGCGGTGCAGACCTGTTCGGTGATGGGCATCATCATTCTGGGCGCGTCGGTTCTGGGCAATGTCACGACAACCCTTGGCATCCCTGCGGCTGTCGCTGATTTTGTGACCTCGCTGGACCTTGCGCCGATTGTACTGATCCTTGCACTCATCGGCCTCTATCTTGTGCTTGGCACAGCATTGGAAGGCTTTTCGATGATCGCGACGACGCTGCCCGTGGTTCTGCCATTGGTCGAGGCGGCAGGCTTTGACAAAGTCTGGTTCGGTATCTTCATGGTGCTGGTCGTTGAAATGGCGCAGATCACACCGCCAGTGGCGTTCAACTTTGCGGTGATCCAGAATATCACCGGACGCAGCACCGGCTATATCGCACGGGTGACGTTCCCGTTCCTGCTGATCATGATCCTGTTCGTGATCCTGCTGGCGGTCTTCCCGCAGATCGTGACCATCATGCCCGACCTGTTGTTGGGCTAGGTGAGGGGGGCAACCCCCTTCCACCGCGAGACATTAAAAAGCCCGAACCGGATGGACCGGTTCGGGCTTCTTTTATTGAGTATCCGCCCCACGCAAAACGTGGGGCGTTAGTCTTTTAAAGGTCGGTGGTCAGGCCTTTGGCCTTCAGCACAGGCTCCAGCCCGCACAGGTCAATCACCGTGCGACCGGCTTTGTATTTCGCGATCAGATCCGTTTCGATATCTTCGCGCTCTTGTGACAGGCGGGCCACTTCGGCGGCGGCCTCTTTGCGCACAACAACCAGACCGTCGGCATCACCACACAGCACATCACCAGGGTGGACCAATTCGCCACCGATGACGATATCAACACCGGTCTGTCCCAGCGTTTCCTTAACCGTGCCCTTGATGCAAACGCTCAGCGAGAACACGGGCAGGCCCAGTTCGATCAACATCTGCGTGTCGCGCACGCCCGTGTCCACGATCACACCGGCGATGCCCTTGGCAACGCAGGCATTGCCCAGCACGTCCCCGAAACAACCGGCGTCCTCGTATTCGCCTGCGGACATGATGATAACGTCGCCCTCTTGGGCGTATTCAATAGCAAGCTGCAACATCAGGTTGTCGCGTGGGGCGCCGAGAACCGTAAAGGCGGGCCCGCAAATTTTCATATCGCGGTCGACTGGTTTCAGGCGGGGGCTAAGCGCGCCCAAACGGCCTTGGGCTTCGTGGACGGTCGCGCTGCCGAATTTGGCAAGGGCGGCCACGTCTTCGGGCTTGGCCCGTTCGAATTTGGTGATGATATTAGGCAATTTATCTATGCTCCTTTGGCATCTCTGGCGGGCCCGGTGCCCGGATGCGCGCAGGATATCAAATCGGTCAGTCGGCGGATAACATCGGTTGGGTCTGGCATGATCACAGATTGATATGCACCTGAGGGCGGGTCATTTCAAACCGCTCTGACATCATTAGTCCGGACCAATGCTAACCTCGACCCAACACAGTCGATCCCATCAAAAGGAACCGGTTCGCAGATGTCGATAACAGTCGAATCCTTGATATCCTCCATGGAATGGGCAGCGCGTAATGATTTGAATGAATACACTTATGTCGAGACCGGCCACCGGATCACGCTGCAGCGCGATGTGCCTGCGGTGCAGGGCGCGGTTGCCGCGATTGATCCGGTCGCGGCTCACGCGCTCGATTTGGAAGAGACGGCTGGTCTAGTGACGATTTCGGCCCCTCTTGGCGGGATCTGCCATCTCGCGGAAGCGCCCGATGCAGCCCCCTTCGTCACCGTTGGGGCGCAGGTCACCAAAGGCCAAACCGTCTGCGTGATTGAGGCCATGAAGGTGATGTCGGCCATTGTCGCAGATCAGGACGGCACCGTGGCTAAAATTTGTATCGAAGACGGCGCCTCGGTCGAGGCGGACGCAACGCTTTTGAAGGTGCAACCATGAGTGACCATTCCCCTGTGCAAACCGTGTTCGTTGCCAACCGTGGTGAAATCGCACTGCGGATCATTCGCGCCTGTCGCAGGCTGGGCCTGCGCGTGGTCTGCGGTTTTTCCGAAGCGGACCGCGGCGCGCCCTATCTGGATCTGGCTGATGACGCGATCTGTATCGGCCCTGCTGCGGCTGCCAAAAGCTATCTCAATATCCCTGCGGTTATTCAGGCAGCACAGCTACTGGACGCCGATTTTGTGCATCCCGGTTACGGGTTCCTGTCCGAAAACGCTGCCTTTGCAGAGGCTGTGGCCAAAGCGGGCATGGTTTTGATCGGCCCGAACGCAGACGTCATGCGCCGCATGGGCGACAAGGTGCAGGCCAAGGCCGCGATGATCGCCGCCGGTGTGCCCTGTGTACCCGGCCCTGACAACACTCTTCCCAAAGACCCCGAGGCCGTCAAAGCCATCGCCGAAGAAATCGGGTATCCCGTGATCCTGAAGGCCGCCGGTGGCGGTGGCGGGCGCGGCATGCGGATTGTGCGCGCAGCCGAGGAGCTGGCCGAGGCCAGCATGCTGACCGCACAAGAGGCCGCGCGGTTCTTCGGCAACCCCGACATCTACATGGAAAAGTTCCTGCAAAAGCCGCGTCATGTGGAGATCCAGATTATCGCAGACGCCCACGGACAGGCAATCTGGCTGGGGGATCGCGATTGCTCGATGCAGCGGCGGCACCAGAAACTGATCGAAGAGGCTCCGGCACCAGGAATTGACCGCGCGCTGATCGCCGAAGTGGGCGAACGCTGCGCCGCGTCGTGCCGCGAGATCGGCTATGTCGGCGCTGGCACGTTTGAGTTTTTGTATGAGGATGGCCAGTTCTATTTCATTGAGATGAACACCCGAATTCAAGTGGAACATCCCGTGACCGAACTGGTGACGGGGCTGGACATCGTGGCCCTGCAAATCGACATGGCGCGCGGCGGGAAACTGCCTGTGACGCAGGACCAGATCACCACAACGGGCCATGCGATTGAATGCCGGATTAACGCCGAAGACCCTGACACCTTCGCCCCCAGCCCCGGACGGGTGACCGCGCTGCATGTGCCCGGGGGACCGGGGGTGCGTGTCGACACCCACATGGTCGCAGGGGCCGAGGTGTCGGCGCATTACGATTCCATGATCGCCAAGGTCATCACCTATGGCGCAACCCGTGACGAGGCTTTGGCGCGGGCGCAGACCGCGCTGGCGGAACTGCGCATTGAGGGCGTGAAATCCAACGCGCCATTGCACAGCGCCCTTTTGGCCGAAGACGGGTTTGTCGCGGGCGGCATCTCGATCCACCATTTCGAACAGTGGCTTTCCAAAAAGGAGACTGCAGATGCCTGAAGCAGGTCTTTTCCCCATCGGCAGCCGCTCTTTTATCTATCAGGCCGATTGCCCCTTTGATCTGGATCACCAGCGGCGGTTCTGGGCCTTGGCGGATGCGGCGAGTGCCCGTGATGACGTGGCCGAAGCGGTGCCTGGTATGACCAATCTGACGTTGCGTTTTGATCGCGTACCGACCGATCTGGACGATCTAAAGCGTGAGCTGGATGCCCTTTGGGCCGAAGGGCGTCAGAAAGACCTGACCGACAAAATCCTCGAGATTGAGATCGTCTATGGCGGGGCAGGCGGGCCGCATTTGCAAGACGTTTGCGATTTGACTGGCCTCAGCGTGGACGAGGTCGTGCGCCGCCACACGGCGCCCGATTACACCGTTTTCGCCGTCGGCAGCCACGCTGGATACTGCTACCTTGGCGGGCTTGATCCGCGGCTTGAAACACCGCGCCGCAAGGTGCCGTTGCAAAGCCTGCCAGGCGGGTCGCTGTCGGTTGCGGGCTTGCAGACGGGGATTTCGGCGTCGGCGGGGCCAAGTGGGTGGAACACCGTGGCCTCTGCGGACGTGAGCTTTTTCGACCCTTTCAAAGAACCCGCTGCTTTGCTGGAACCGGGTGATGCTATCCGGTTCATCCCTACGGAGGTGATCGCATGATTGAGGTTGTGTCGATACCGCCATTGGCCACGGTGCAAGATTTGGGCCGCGTCGGTCATTGGCAGCAGGGCCTTGGCCGCGCAGGCGCGATGGACCTGCTTGCGTTGCGGGTGGCGAACCTGCTGCTGGGAAATGGCGAAAGCGCGGCTGCGCTGGAAATTCCGCTGACGCCTGCACGGTTTATCTTTGCGCAGGATACAGTGTTTTCGCTGGTCGGCGCGGCTTGCGGCGCAACGCTGGACGGCGTGGTCCTGCCGCGCTGTTGGGCGGGGTCAGCAAAAGCCGGACAGGAATTGTCCCTTGGTGCCATGCGGGACGGGGCGCGGGTCTATCTTAGCCTTCCCGGCGGCATCGATGTGCCTGAGGTTCTGGGATCGCGCAGCACCCAGTTGCGCGAAGGGTTCGGCGGCTTTGAAGGCCGTGTGCTTGCGGCTGGCGACTGCCTAAGTGGTGCGACCCCCTGCGCCCGCATGTCCCCGATCAGCTACGCGCTGCCTGTGCTGCGCGAAGACGGGACGGCAGACATCATTTTGCGGGTCCTTCCCTCAAGCGAAACGCTAGAGTTCTCGGAGGCGTCGATTAATGCCTTCTTCGGCCAGCCTTACTCGGTCACCCCAGCCAGCAACCGTCAGGGCTTCCGTCTGGAGGGGCCCGAATTGCACCGCGAGGCACAGGGCGAGTTGCGCTCCCACGGGATTGCGCCGGGCATCGTTCAGGTCCCCAGTGGCGGGCAGCCGATCATCCAGCTTGCCGATTCCGCGACCATGGGCGGCTATCCCAAAATTGCCTGCGTGATCGAGCCGGACTTGTGGCGTATCGCACAGGCGCGGCCGGGCGATACTTTGCGTTTTGTCTGCATAGATATGAAGCAAACGCGCGACGCTGAAACCGCAGATATCGCGATGTTGGACGAAGCGCGCCGCGCCATCACCAAAACCCGCCACCTACAGAAAACGTGGAATTAAGATGTTTAGCGACACAGACAAATCGCGCCTGATCGAGGCGATGCGCCGCACCGGCACCACACGGCTTGAGGTCGAATGTGGCGGAGAGGTCCTGACGCTAGGTGTGGCGCTGGACGCGCCTGTCATGGCTGCTGCGCCGGTCGAAAAAGCGGCGCAGATAGCTGTCAAAAGCCCCGCCTTGGGTCGCTTTGTTGCCTGCGGGGCAGATGATGGGTTGGCCGCTGTTTTGGACGGTGACCACATCAGCGCGGGTCAGGTGTTGGGCTACGTCGAACTTGATGGTGCGCGGGTGCAGGTGACTGCCCCCAAGTGTGGCGTCCTGATCGGTGATGGCCCGCGACAGGGCCAGACCATCGGTTACGGCGACCCGTTGTTCAAAATGGAGGCCGACACATGAAAATCGACATCAATTCCGACATGGGCGAAGGTTACGGCCCCTATACTCTGGCCGATGACGAGGCGTTGATGGCGCAGATCAGTTCGGCCAATGTGGCCTGCGGTTATCACGCGGGTGACCCGCTGATTATGGATCGCACGGTTGGGTTGGCGAAGGATCACGGCGTTGATCTTGGCGCGCATGTCAGCTTTCCGGACCGCATGGGGTTTGGCCGTCGCAAGATGGATATTCCGCTGCCCGAACTAGAAGCCCATGTGCTGTATCAGATCGGCGCGCTTGCCGCCTTTGCCCGCCGTGCAGGGCATCGCATCACACATATGAATCCACACGGCGCATTAGGAAATCTGGCAAGTGCTGATCCGGCGATCGCAGAGGCCGTGGCCAAAGCGACCATGGATTTCGACCCCGAGATTGCGTTCCTCGTGCTGCCGGGCAGTGCGCTGGAAACCGCAGCCTTGGACTGTGGCGGCAGCGTTGTCCGCCTTTTTTTGGCAGACCGCGGATATCTGCCCAACGGCCAACTCGCCCCGCGCGGTGAGTTCGGCGCGGTGATCAAAGACGAAGCCGAAGTCGTGAAACGCGTTTTGGGGGTGCTGCGGGATCAAACACTGACCTGCGTCACGGGCGAGCAAATCGCGATGCCGGTGCAATCGGTCTTGGTGCATTCCGACACCCCCGGCGCTGTGACCCTCGCAAAGCGCCTGCGCCACGACATTACCGCAAACGGCGGGGACATCACCTCGCTGAGTGCGCAACACAACGCTCAATAAGAACAACGGCCTCGGCAAATCCGTCGGACTGGAACAACCTAATAGGACAGGAACAAAAGAATGCCTTTCTCTGACTACAAAACAGCCCTCGTGACCGGTGCCTCTGGCGGAATGGGGCGCGGTATTGCCGAGCGTCTTGCGCAAAAAGGTCTGACGGTTCACGCCTTCGCCCGTAGCGCTGAAAAGCTGAACGAACTGGCGGCGGAATACGACAATATCATTGCCCACGCGATCGATGTGACCGATCTGGACGCCGTCACAAAAGAGCTGGAACCGCTTGAGATCGACATTCTGGTCAACTGCGCAGGTGTGTCCCGCCCGGGCAGCCTGTTGCAATCTGAAGCTTTCGACATCGACGAACAGATCGACGTTAACCTGCGCGCCTGTCTGCATCTCGCACGCCTGTTGTTGCCTGGCATGATGGAGCGCGACAACGGTCATATCCTCAACATCACATCGATGGCGGCCCATTACGAATTCGGCGGTCACATCGCCTATCACGCAACAAAAGCAGCTATGCACACCGTTTCCCGCCAACTGCGCGTCGATGCCTTTGGCCGCCGCGTGCGCGTGACCGAAATCAGCCCCGGTCGGGTCGAAACCGATATCTTTGCGAACGTCGAAAAGATCAGCCCGGAAGAGGCCAAGGCGAAATACTTCGAAGGCTTCGAGATGCCGCAGGTGTCCGACATTGCCGATGCCGTCGATTATGCGATCGGCACGCCGAAATACGTCAACATCGGCATGATCGAACTGCTTCCGATCCTTCAGGTGCCCGGTGGCCTGCGCACCGCTAGGCGCGTCGGTGACGAGGTTATCCTGACCGGAAACAAATAGCGCCTGCGCGCTCGGCCCCGCCTACCAATCGGGCGGGGCCACCTCAAACAATAAAACTGACGTCTCAGGAGAGATAACCGTGACAACCCAAAAACTAGCCAACCGCGTAACCTCGATCCGCGTGTCACCGAGCGTCGCTGCCGCACAAAAAGTGCGCGACCTCAAGGCACAGGGCCGCGAGATCCTAAACCTGACCGTGGGTGAGCCGGATTTCGACACCCCCGAAGATATCAAGCAGGTCGGCATTCAAGCGATCACCGAGGGTGACACCAAATATACCGCCGTCAATGGCACCGAAGAGCTGCGCAAAGGCGTGCAGCACGACTTTTCCACCCGTCTGGGGATTGAGTGCGGGCTTGACCAGATTTGCGTAGGCGGCGGCGCCAAGCAAATCCTGTTTGTCGCGATGATGGCCACGGTCGAAGAAGGCACCGAAGTCATTGTGCCTGCGCCGTATTGGGTGTCCTATCCCGATATGGTCATCGCCAATGGCGGCAAGCCTGTCATCGTCGAATGCGGCGAAGACGTCGGGTTCAAGCTGACACCAGAGGCGCTTGAGGCAGCGATCACGCCGAGAACCCGCTGGGTGATCTTGAACTCTCCGTCCAACCCGACAGGTGCGGCCTATAATGGCGACGATTTGCGGGCCTTGGCAGCGGTGGTGAAGCGCCACCCCCATGTGCTGGTAATGTGCGACGAAATCTATGACCGGATCTGGTACGCGGACTTCAAAACCGAAAGCATTCTGGGCGTTGCACCCGAACTGGCGGAACAGGCCCTTGTGGTGAATGGTGTGTCCAAATCCTATGCGATGACCGGCTGGCGGATCGGCTATGCGGTTGGGCCGAAATTCCTGATCGATGCGATCAACAAGCTGCAATCGCAGATGTCGTCTTGCCCATCGTCCATCAGCCAGGCCGCTGCCGCCGCTGCGCTGACGGGGCCGCAAGAGGCCGTGGGAAAAACGGTCGAGGTATACAAAGAACGCCGCGACCGCGCTTATGCGCTGATCAATGGCATCGACGGCCTCAGCTGCACGCTGCCTGATGGCGCGTTCTACCTCTACCCTAGCTGCGCGGGTGTCATTGGCAGGACCACATCAGAGGGCGACACAATCGAAAACGATCTCGATTTCGTTCTCTATCTGCTGGAACAGGCTGGCGTGGCTTCGGTTCATGGCGGCGCATATGGGCTAGAGCCGTATTTCCGTATCTCCACCGCAACGTCGATGGATGTCATTGAGGCCGCTTGCGATAAAATCGCCAAAGCGGTCGCGAACCTGTCGTAAACTCTCCCCTTACGGCACCAACCTGAGGCGTCGGACCCTGCATCGCAGCGTCTGGCGCCTTTTTTTATGCGCGGTGTGACGCAAGTCGCGCGGCTGACGTGCCATAAACACAAAACGGCGGACCCGACAGGCCTGCCTTTTGACGTTGTTTTGTGTAGAACAGTGTCAGGTATACAGGTGGCACCCGACACAGCGCCCGTCAGGTTGCACCGACAACTGAGGCGCGGCGGTCTGGCAAATCTCGCCAATCTTGCGGTGGCAGCGCGGGTGGAAGGCACAGCCATCGGGCGGCGACATGGGCGAGGGCACTTCGCCCCCCAAGATGATCTCGTCTCGTTTGGTGCCAGGTGTGCTGGGCAGGGCTGCGGACAAAAGCGCCTCTGTATAGGGGTGGTTGGGCGCGTCGAACACGGCGTCAGTTTCGCCCATTTCCACGATTGATCCCAGATACATTACCGCGACCCTATCGGCGAGGTAACGGGTTGTTGCCAGATCATGTGCCACCAGCAGAAAGCTGACGCCATATTCGGCCTGCATATCCTTTAGAAGATTAATGATCTGCGAGCGGATCGAGACATCTAGCCCCGACACGGGTTCATCCAACACCACCAAGTCAGGCCGCGACACCATCGCGCTTGCGATGGCGATCCGCTGACGTTGGCCGCCAGAAAATTCGTGCGGGTATTTGCGGGCGTGGGCGGGGCCCAAGCCGACTGCATCGAGGGCCTCATGTACGCGCCGGTCGACCTCTCCGGCTGTCAGCGTTTCGTTCACGATCAGCGGTTCGGCAACGAAATCACGGATGCGGACCCGTGGATTGATCGACGACCACGGGTCCTGAAACACGGCCTGCACCTTTGAGCGGTAGTGGCGCAGTCCGCCCGCGGACAGTTGATTGATATCATCGCCGTTAAAACGGATGGCCCCGTTGGTCGGGTTTTGTAGGCGCAACAACAGACGCGTTGTCGTGGTCTTGCCGCACCCGGATTCCCCGACCAATGCTAGGGTCTCGCCCTTGGCGATCTGAAAATTCAGGTTTTCAACGGCGCGCACCGTGCAGGTTTCGGTGGTGAACATACCAGCGCTGACTGTGTAGTGTTTTGACAGGTTACGCGCCTCAAGAATGGGTGTATCGGTCATGCGGGCACGGCCCTCCAGCAGCTGGTTGTGTGGTCGCCAGAGGGGTCTGCGGCGACGGTTGGTGGCGCTTCTGCGCGGCATTTGTCATCGGCATAGGCGCAACGCGGGGCGAAGGGGCAGCCGGTGATTTTGTCGGTTGGGGCAGGGGGCTGACCGGGGATGGTGGTCAAACGCCCTTCTTGCCCGTGCAAGCTCGGCACGGCGGCAATTAGCGCCTCGGTATAGGGGTGCGCCGGATTGGCAAAGATCTTCGCAACCGGACCGGATTCAACGATCCGGCCAGCATACATCACGATCACGCGGTGACACAGGTTGGCGACGATGCCGAAGTCGTGGGTGATGAACAAGATCGCCATGCCGGTGTCTTCCTGCAACTGCTTAAGCAGCCGCAGGTACTGCGCCTGCACCGTCACATCCAACGACGTGGTCGGTTCATCTGCGATGATGACCTTAGGACGGCAGGAAATGGCGATGGCACCGACAACACGTTGCCGCATACCGCCGCTCATCTCGCCGGGGTAGTTGTCGACCCGATGTTCTGGGGCGGCAACCTTGACCCGCCGCAGCGCGTCGACGGTACGCTCGCGCAGGGTCTTGCGGGGGGCATCGCTGTGCAGCTTCAGGGCCTCGCCGATCTGGCTGCCAACAGTGAACGCTGGATTGAGCGAGGTTTGCGGATCTTGCAGGATCATCGAGATGTCCGCCCCGCGCACATGACGCATTTCCTTCTCGCTCAGGGTCATTAGCTCGCGTCCGTCCAGCTTAACACTGCCGCCGCGGATTTTCGCCTCATGTTTGGGCAGCAGCCGCATCAGCGACATGGCGGTAATCGATTTGCCAGATCCGGATTCACCGACAATTCCCAGCGTCTCTCCGGCCTGAACCGAAAAGCTGTGATCGTTGACCGGAAAGAAGCTTCCGGCTTTGGTGGTCAGTTCGACCCTGAGGTTCCTGACGTCGAGCAGGGGGCCTGTGTCTTGGGTGTTCATATCAAACCTGCCTTAGTCTTGGGTCGAGGGTGTCACGAAGCCAGTCGCCGATCATATTGACCGAAAGCACGGTCAGCATGATGGCAAGGCCGGGGAAGAAGGCGATCCACCAATCGGTGGCGATGAAGTCGCGCCCGTCTGAAACAAGCAGCCCCCATGTCGGTGTTGGGCGCGGGATACCGATACCCAGAAAGCTGAGCGACGCGTCCAGCATAATCGCGATGCCGACCTGCAAGGTGGCAAGCACCACGATGGTGTTGGTGACATTGGGCAGGATGTGGCGGAACAGGATACGGGTGTGTGATGACCCCGCCACCCGTGACCTTGCCACGAAATCGGCATTGCGCAGCAACAGCACTTCGGCCCGCACTTGCCGCGCAAAATAAGCCCAAAGTGCGAAGCCGACCACGATCACCACGGACAGAAAGCTTGCACCAATGGCAGCGGCCAGCGCCAGCGCCAAAAGCATCGCAGGCAGGGCCAGTGAGATATCGACCAGACGCATGACGAGCCCGTCAAACCAGCCGCGCACATACCCGGCGATCAGGCCTAGCGTCGTGCCGACAACCACGCCGACCGCGATCCCGATCATCGAAACCGCAAGCACATACCATGCGCCATGCACGATCCGGCTGTAGATATCACGGCCCAATCTGTCAGTGCCGAACGGGTATTCCCAAGTGCCCCCGAAGCCGACAGGCGGCTGCAAGCGCTGCCGCAAGTTGGGGATGTAGGGGTCGTGCAGGGCAATAAAATCGGCGAAGAAGGCCGGAATGATGAACACTGTCAGCAATACGATCATTGGCAGCAGTGGAAGGTCGCGCAGCTGCCGCCAGATACTGGGGCCTGTGCGCGTTGGTGTTGTAACCTCAACCATGTCGGATTCTCGGGTTGACGACGACGTAGAGCAAGTCGACGAGAAGGTTGGAGAGCATGTAAATAACGGCGTAGGCGATGATCACGGCCTGCACGACGGGGAAGTCGCGGCCACGGATCGCCTCGATCGCGACCCAGCCCATTCCGGGGTAGGAATAGACCGATTCAATGACGACCGATCCCGTCAGGATCGACGCTGCAAGAATGCCGAAGTAGGTCAGCGGCACCACCGCCGCATTGCGCAGCGCGTGTTTGAACACGACCGCCCATTCCGACGCCCCTTTGACGCGGGCCAGTTTAATATATTCGGCGTCCAGCACCTCGAGCATGGCAGAGCGGGTCAGCCGCGCGAGTGCCGAAATCTGGAACCATGCGATGGCAATCGCCGGAAGCACCAGATGTGCAAACGTCCCGATACCAGAGGTCGGCAACCAGCCGAGCCAGACCGAGAAGACCCAGATCAGCACGATGCCAAGCCAGAAATTCGGCATCGACTGCCCCATCAGCGCAAAGCCCTGCGCGAATATGTCGATCAGCGATCCTTTGTAGACTGCAGCGGCGATGCCTAGAGGCAGGGCGATGACAAGGGTGATCAGGATCGACAACCCGCCCAGCTTTAGGGTCGCAGGCATACGGTCCATCACAAAGCCCATCGCACTTTCGCCCGGCCATTTGAGGGAGACCCCGAAATCGCCTTGAACCGCGTTGCCAAGGAAGGTGACGTATTGCTTCCACAAGGGCTGATCCAGACCCCATTCACTGATGAAAAGGTCGATCTGTTCCTGTGTGGCGTCATCCGGCAGAAGTGCATCCACCGGACTGCCCGAAAGCTGTGAAAGAGAGAAGACGATCATCGTAATGATCAAAAGTGCAAAGAGGCTCGACGAGACCCTGAGCAAGACATAGCGCAGCATTATGTGTTTCCTTACGTGCAATCAGGACGGGGCCGGGAGGAACCGCCCCGTCCTGATGCGCCGACGAGAGTTAAGTCAGGTCGATCAATCCGAGAGTTCGATCAGTTCGAAATGGCTGAGGCCCGAAGATGTCGAACCCGGGAAGGTCCAGCCTTCGACAAGATCGCTGTTCACGGCCACAGCGGCAGGAACTGTCGCCATCGGCAGGTGGGCATAGCTGTCAAAGATGCGTGTAAACATCTCGTTCAGGGTCGCGTCACGCTGCTCTGGATCAGTTTCCTCGACCAAAGCGGCGCCCAGTGCGTTGATGTCCGGATCACCAAGATCAAGGTGCGGACTGGCCAGTGACGTAAAGTAGATCTGGACCCCGAGGGCGCTGGGCCGGACAGGCGCATTGCGCATCGGCGTCACGAAGTCAGCCGAGAAGCCGCGGATTGCGGTGTTGCCCGTCGCCCAGTCCTGTTCGCGCATTTCGGTTTGGATACCGGCGATGTCGAAATAGGCCTGCACAAGTTCGGCCATTTGCGCGAACTCGGGGTTGCCAGCAAGGCTCGTCACCACAAGCGGGATTTTCGGATTGTCGAAAGCATCAGGGTAGCCTGCGTCTTCCAAAAGTTCCGCCACACGCTCAGGGTCGTATCCGTAGGCTTCGTCGAACCGTTCTTCCAGTTCTTCGGAATATCCGGTGAAACGCGGATCCATTGTGAAGACGGAAAGTTTCCGGACCTCGGGACCATAGAGCGCTTCAAGGATTGCGTCACGGTCCAACGCGCGGTTCATCGCCTCGCGGACCCGCTGGTCAGCCCAGGCATAGGTGCGGGCATCGCGGTTTTCTTCGCCTTCAGGGTTCAAAAACTGACCGGTGAACAACATCGAAGTCTGCATCGCGCCTTCGCTGGACGCCAGAATGGTCTGACCGGCCTCGGCTGCATCGTCTTGCAGGTCGCGGGGCAAGGTGACGGCATGCGCCTCTCCGGCAGAGAGCATGGCAAGACGGGTGGACGGCTCGCTCACCCAGCGAAATTCAATCGCGTCATAGTCGGCGCTGACACCGCTCCAGTGGCCCTGAATGGTGCTGAATGTGACCGACTGACCGGTTTCGCGGCCTTCGTATTGGAACGGGCCAGAACCTGCGGGGGCGGTTTCATATCCTTCGATGCCTTCGGCGTCGAACTGCGCCTTGCTGTAAATCGCCAGCGATCCGCGACCTGCGTGGGAGAACAGGAAGTTCGGCTCAGGTGATGGAAGGTCAAACTGGACGGTTTGATCATCAACGGCAGTGACTTCGATTTCGCGGAAGGCGCTGATACCGCTCAGTTTGGCATCGTCGCCGATGTGCAGGTTAAAGCTGTGGACCACATCTGCGGATGTCACGGGGCCCCAGTCGCCGTTGAATTTGGCTTCGGGGTGCAGGCGGAACGTCCACGAGGTGAAGTCTTCGTTGTGCTCCCAGCCTTCGGCCAGTTGGCTGTTGTCATACTTGCCCGTTTCAGGATCTTGCCCGACCAGCGTCTGCAGCGACGGCAGAATGAAGGCGCCTGTTGTGGTCCAGTACAGGTTGGAATCCGCGCCGAGTGGGCTGACGGCGACAACAACGGTTTCTTGTGCCTGCGCCGCCCCAGTCATGGTGGAGCTCAGGATGGTGCCGGCCAGCAATGCGGCTTTCACGGCCTTGCCGGTGCGACGGGTGAGAGTTTTCAAAGTATAGGTCATAAGCGTTCCCTGTTTGGTGGTCGTTTTTCTTTTGAACCGGGTGGTGTCGGGTTCGAATTATTGTGGGATCACTGTGCAGGGAGGCGGATGGATTTGTATAATAGCAAAGCCAACTGACGACATAGCCAAAGCCAATGTGCGCCGTTGGATTGCCGCTTAAAGCGGCGTTTTGAAGCTGTATTTCCAATTTTTTTAAGGGCTTGTCGCACCGTCGCCCTGTGTCGTCCGCAAAGTTATGGACGCTGTGAGGGGCAACGGTTTCGCTGAAAATGTAGGCTCCGCGCGAACTTATTCGGGAAATTCCGACGATGCACGGACCTGTTCTTTCGACTGAAATCGGGTCCGGCAATAAAAAAGTGGCAGGGAATCCCCTGCCACTTTGATCGGTTATAGTCATCCCCTAGCAGGGATGAAATTGCGCTACAGGATTGTGCGCAGATAGCCCAAAGATGCCTCGAAGTCGCCTTCGATATGCGGGATCCGCGCGGCTTCCAATGCCAGCGTGCCGTCGTAGCCGATGGCCTTCAACGCATCGATCTGGCCCTTCACGTTGGTTACACC
This sequence comes from Primorskyibacter flagellatus, assembly GCF_048268605.1. NCBI lineage: Bacteria > Pseudomonadati > Pseudomonadota > Alphaproteobacteria > Rhodobacterales > Roseobacteraceae > Primorskyibacter > Primorskyibacter flagellatus. The sequence continues at coordinate 64,664 of NZ_JBLWVF010000005.1, read as the reverse complement.
GGTCCCGTAATGCTGCCACGTCATCTTGCCATCAATGATCTGGCCGTCTTTCAGGTGCACGTTGCGGATGAAGGGTTTGAGCTTTTCAAATCCGGCCTCGAATGTTTCGTTTTCCGCTTCATACAGGTTGCCAGTGTCCCAGACATAGCCAAAGCTGTCGCGGTTCACAGCCTCGAGCAGGGCAAGGCAGGCATCGCTGGTGTCGGCCCAAGTGCCCGGCAGGTTTTCAAGCTGGACGTTGATGCCACGGGCGGCAGCGCTGTCGACAACTTCGCCCAGCAAATCGACCACTTGGTTCAACTCGGCAGTGTTGGCGTTGGCGCTGCGTTGGGGGGCAAAGGTAATCAGCGTGTTTGTCGACAGCTTTTCCGCCATATCCATGCTCATGTCCCATAGACCGCCCTTGTGCAGATCAACCATATCACTGCCGACCTCCATACCGATGAAGTTACCGGCAGAGGCGGCGGAATAGGTGATGCCGTATTTATCCTTCGCGCCTTTCAGCACGTCCCACGCCTGACCCGTCAGTAGGGGAAAGCGCTTTGCCTCAACGGTGCGGGCTTCGAAAATGGTGATACCATGATCAACGGCGGCTTTCAGGATCGTATCGAGCGTTCCAGGGGCGGTCAGCGGAGCGACTTCGTTGGTGACTGCAGCTAGTTTCATGGGGCGAATGGGCTTTCTGTTTTCTGCGCCGCGACGGGTGCGCGACAAGGGTTCACACCACGCACAGGCGCGGCGGTTTAGGTTTGAAGATGAAGAGCATCCCGATCGACAAGACGGCCAAAACGGGGCCGTCTGGCGGCGCGCAAACCAGATGCGCGCCGTGCTGACCGGATCATGAAGTTTGCCGGCGCGCTTGGAAAATACAATCACGGCATGTCGCCATAGCTAACCTGTATGGCGGACGCGCGCCTGCCGAAGTTAGTCGGCGATACAATGTGCTGGAAGCCCATTCGGCAGCGTCGGCTTTGCGTTACATCCCTGCACGAAATGCAGGCGGCTGTCGTATCTAGCTCAGAACAATCGGAAATCGATGAACTCGAGGCGCTGAGCGACTCCCCAACGAAGATCCGATTTGTCACTATCCACTTCGCACTCCCGACTCGGCGCGTTTGATTAATATGCGCGCCCATTTTTTGTGCTAGCTGAACGCTAGCGGGGAGTCATGTCGTGTTCAATCGAAATGCTTCGTAAGATTGCCTTTTTCGTGATGTCGGAGTCTTGGGCGGCGCGGGGTTGGTTGCTCAGCCTTCGGCCAGTAGCTCGTCAGGAAAGGTTTGAACGTGGCGTTCAAATGCCTCGACGTCGGATAGTCTATACACGACCCGGCCGCCGATCTTCAGGTATCGCCGGCCCTCCTGGACCCAACGCCAGCGCTCGAGTGTTCGGTGGCTGATGTGGCCGCGAAAGAAACTGTCATTCAATGTTAGCTTTTGTTAGGTTTCACCATTCTCATGTTGATGAGTGACGTTGCGATGTGCGTTGGCCGCCGAGTTCCAAGGTATTCCGGAGCATGCGCTGTCAATCTGGGGGATGTAGTGGGGGATGCGCTTTAGGGGTTCGCTAAATTATTTAACACTGACAGCGCCTTAATCTGATATCTTGGCGGAGAGACAGGGATTCGAACCCTGGGAAGGCTTGCACCCTCAACGGTTTTCGAGACCGCCCCGTTCGACCACTCCGGCACCTCTCCGCGGGGGTCTGGTGGAGGAGGCATTTAGCGGCTCTGGCGGTGGGGTGCAACCGCAAAAGTCACTGATTGAGGCATGAAATCTTTGTGCGGCATCTGTGTTCGGGATCAGGCTCATCGGTCGGGCGCAACATGCGGAACCGGAAGACCGTGACGCGCGGCAATACGATTTTCCAACCGACGACCACCAATTGTGCAGCCGGTAAATCGAACAGTATAACTGCCGCAGTCCTCGTCGGCGATGCGGCACGGCTTGGAAATCGCGCGTCAAGGGACTAATTGACGTTCTGAACCGCTACAATGGATGCCCATCATGTTTCTTCGTCAAATTCTGGCACTGCCCCTTATATTCATGGCACTGCCTGCCGCAAGCAGCCAGGCAGACGAGTTGCTGGATGCGCTTGGTATCCCCGAGGTGATCGCGGTGATGCAGGACGAGGGGGTTGATTATGGAGCGGAACTGGCCGAGGATTTGATCCCCGGCGGTCCAAGCCCAAGCTGGAACGCAACGGTTCAGCGGATCTATTCAGTCGAAAAGATGGAAGCCTCGGTCCGCGAAGGGTTCCGTGAAACGTTGGCGGATACCGATCTGGATCCGCTGCTTGCGTTTTTTCGCACCACACAAGGCCAGCGCATCGTCAGGCTGGAAATCAGTGCCAGGCGGGCCCTGGTCGATGAGGATGTCGAAGAGCAGGCCCGCGCCGCGTTTCGTAATCTTGATGGCAGTGACGATGATCGCCTGCGGTTGCTCGACGAATTTGTCGAGGTCAACGATCTGATCGAGGCCAATGTCGTCGGCGCGTTGAATTCCAGCTATCAGTTCTATCGTGGGTTGGCCGAGGGCGGCGCGGTCGGCATGTCCGAAGACGAGATTGTTTCGGATGTCTGGGCACAGGAGGAAGAAACCCGCGTTGATACGCGCGAATGGCTTTACGGGTATCTTTTGATGGCGTACGGCCCGCTGGAGCCGGAGGTCATCGAGGACTATACCGCGTTATCGCGAACCGAGGCTGGGGCGGCCATGAACCGGGCGCTGTTTGCCGGGTTTGACGATATGTACGGTGATATTTCATATGCACTTGGACTGGCTGCCGCGCGCCAGATGCAAGGTCAGGACCTGTAGGCGCGGGACATCCGTCAAAAAGCCAGTTTGAAAGCTTGACAATCGGGGGGCGGTTCACGATAAGCGCCCGACATGTTCGGCGGGGCTTTTGGCTCCGCTGTCGTGTTTTTATTAACGTTGTCCCGCAAAGGGGCACGCAGTTCGAGGCGGGCGCAGGCCCATGAACACCGGCAGGGCCGGGGCCACAGGACGCGGAAGAGACAAGGAAGACCGAAATGTTCGCGGTTCTGAAAACCGGCGGCAAGCAATACAAAGTACAGTCGGGCGATGTGCTTCGGGTGGAAAAGCTGGCTGCCGATGCTGGAGACAAGATCCAGTTCAACGAGATTCTGATGGTTGGTGGCGACAGCCCCGTTGTCGGTGCACCTCTGGTGGCCGATGCTGCCGTGCAGGCCGACGTGATCGACCAGATCAAGGGTGACAAGGTCATCAACTTCGTCAAGCGCCGCCGGAAGCACAGCTCCAAGCGCACCAAGGGCCACCGTCAGCAACTGACGCTGCTGCGGATTACCGACATTCTTGCCTCTGGCGCGGATGCATCCGGTGTGAAGGCCGCCGTAGGTGCCGGTTCAGTCGCAGGCGTGGCCGTTGCCACACCGAAAAAGGCCGCCGCTAAGAAATCCGCGCCGAAAGCCGCAGCCGCTGGCGGTGACGACCTGAAAAAACTGTCGGGCGTCGGCCCCGCGCTGGAAAAAAGACTGCATGAAAACGGCGTGACAACATTCGCCCAGATCGCAGCCTGGACCGAGCCAGACGTCACCGAGATGGACGAGAAACTGTCGTTCAAGGGCCGGATCGAGCGTGAAGGCTGGATCGCTCAGGCCAAAGATCTGGCATCGAAGTAAGGAGAGCTGAAAGATGGCACATAAAAAAGCAGGCGGTTCCTCCCGCAACGGTCGCGACTCTGCCGGCCGCCGTCTGGGCGTAAAGCTCTACGGTGGGCAGCATGCAATCCCCGGAAACATCATCTGCCGCCAGCGCGGCACGAAGTGGTGGCCGGGTGAGGGCGTCGGCCTTGGCCGCGACCACACGATCTTTGCCACCGAAGAAGGCAAGGTGACGTTCCACAAGGGCCTCAAGGGCCGCACCTTTATTTCGGTTCTGCCAGTGGCGGAGGCCGCTGAATAAGCCGACCCATTGGTGAGACACAATTTGGGGGATCGGCTTCGGGGCCGGTCCCTTTTTCTTATTTCATAACTTTGGCGGACGTGGCAGATCAGACGATCTGCGGAGGCACGTCTTGCAAGCCAAAGCACCAATCGCCATCTATCAGGATAGGTTACGCAGGTTTTCTCATCCGGCTGAAATGTCTGGAACGTGGCGCGACAAGCCCATCGACGGCGGCCGTAGTGCGCCGGGCAACCATAATCCTGTGTCCGTTATATGCGGCAACAGCCATACGCTCTTTTAGGGAGGAACCCGATGAGCCTTGACCAGAAGATCAACCCGCAAGCGGTTGTTCAAGCCGACCGCTTTGACCTGCGCCCGTTGCGCAAAAGCGATATTGGCCTGATCGAACTGCATGCAGGGGACGAACGCGTCGCGCAGATGACCGCCTCTATCCCGCATCCGTTGCCGCCGGGCACTGTTGAGGCTTTCATCGAACGGGCACAAGCACCGGTGCGTGATGAGGACGTCTGGGTGATCGACGGGACGAAAATCCAGGGGCCGGAAGTGATGGGGATCATCTCGCTTGAGAAGATGGACCGCAACCAATCCGAAGTCGGCTATTGGATTGCGCCTGCCTACTGGAACACCGGCCATGCGTCCGAGGCGGTAGAGACCTTGGTCGCAGCGAATCCGCTGGAGAATGAGACGATGTTCGCAAGCGTGTTTCAGGACAATCCCGCTTCGGCGCGGGTGCTGACCAATTGCGGCTTTGAATATATCGGTGACGCAGAAGTTTTCTGTGTCGCGCGCAACGCCACGGTTCCGACCTGGACCTACATCAAGAAACTGCGCGGCTAGGCCGCTTTTGCGGCGCTGGGTCAAGCGCCGCACACCACCTCGGGGCTTGAGCCTTGACGCCAGACACAGTAACGCCTGACAGGCAAAACCTCCGGGGGCTCCGATGAAATTCCTAGATCTGTGCAAAGTCTACATCCGCTCGGGCTCGGGCGGGGGCGGCGCAGTCAGCTTCCGCCGTGAGAAATATATCGAATTCGGCGGTCCCGATGGTGGCGACGGCGGCAATGGCGGCAACGTCTGGGCCGAAGCGGTCGATGGGCTGAACACGCTGATTGACTTTCGCTACCAGCAGCATTGGTTCGCCGATAACGGTCAGCACGGCATGGGCCAGCAGCGCACCGGCAAAACGGGCGAAGACATCGTGCTGCGGGTGCCTGTGGGGACCGAAATCCTCGATGAGGACGAAGAAACGGTAATCGCCGACATGACCGAGCTTGGCCAGCGCGTTCTGCTTGCCAAGGGCGGCAATGGCGGCTGGGGCAACCTGAATTTCAAGACCTCCACCAACCAGGCACCGCGCCGTGCCAATCCGGGGCAGGAGGGTGTGGAACGCACGCTCTGGCTGCGGCTGAAACTGATCGCGGATGCGGGCCTGCTGGGCCTTCCCAATGCAGGAAAATCCACCTTTCTGGCCGCCACCTCGAATGCGCGGCCGAAGATTGCAGACTATCCCTTTACCACGCTGCATCCCAATCTTGGCGTTGTCGGCATTGATGGCGCGGAATTCGTGATGGCCGATATTCCCGGCCTGATCGAAGGCGCGCATGAGGGCAGGGGGCTGGGTGACCTGTTCCTTGGCCATGTCGAACGATGCTCTGTGCTTTTGCATCTGGTCGATGGCACATCGGGCGACCCCATGGTGGATTACCGGACAATTATCGACGAACTTGAAGCCTACGGTGCTGCACTTGCGGACAAACCGCGCGTGACCGCGCTCAACAAGATCGACGCGCTGGACGACGAAGAACGTGCCTTCCTGAAAGAAGAGCTGGAAGCCGTGGTGGGCGGACCCGTTATGCTGATGTCCGGCGTGTCCGGTGAAGGCTTGCCAGAGGTTCTGCGCGCCGTGCGGGCACAGATTTCCGAGGACCGCATCCGCCAGAAAGGCCCCCAGCAGGAGACGGAAGCGTGGCGTCCCTAAGTCAGGCGAAGCGGCTTGTCGTCAAGATCGGATCGGCCCTTTTGGTCGACCGGTCCACAGGTGCATTACGATCCGAATGGCTGCACGCGCTGGCCGCGGATGTGGCCCGGATCAAGGCGCGCGGGACGGATGTGATCCTTGTGTCTTCGGGGTCCATCGCTTTGGGGCGCGGTGTGCTGCGCCTGCCCGAGACGGTTCTCGCGTTAGAGCAAAGCCAGGCCGCCGCCGCAGTTGGCCAGATCCGCCTGGCCCGCGCTTACGAAGAGGCGCTGACCCCGCATGACATCACCACCGCGCAGGTGCTGGTCACGCTGGAGGACAGCGCCAACCGCCGTCGCTACCTCAATTCCCGCGCCACACTGGAGACGCTGGTCGGCTTCGGCGTGGTGCCGATCGTCAACGAGAACGACACCGTGGCCACGGATGAGATCCGCTATGGTGACAATGACCGGCTGGCCGCTCAGGTCGCGGTCACGGTGGGGGCGGACCAGTTGATCCTGTTGTCGGATGTCGATGGGTTCTACTCGGCCAACCCGGCAACGGACGCGACCGCGTGCCGATACGATGTCATCGACACGATCACGCCAGAGATCGAGGCCATGGCAGGCGATGCCGGTTCGGGCCTTTCCAAGGGCGGCATGAAGACAAAGCTGATGGCGGCCAAAACCGCGACGGCGTCTGGCTGTGCCATGGCCATCGCCGATGGCTTTGTGCTGCATCCGCTGCGCGCGCTGGAGGACGGCGCGCCCGCGACCTGGTTTACCCCATTGCTGGATCCGCACGCCGCGCGCAAACGCTGGATTGCGGCGATGAAACCGCGCGGAACGCTGGTTCTGGATGAGGGGGCCGCGCGCGCCCTCGGACAGGGCAACAGTCTGCTGCCTGCGGGTGTCACCGAAGTTTCCGGCACATTCGGGCGTGGTGATCCGGTGCAGATCAGTGATCTGTCCGGCCGTACTCTGGGGCAGGGACTGTCGCGCTATACCGCCGCAGAGGCGCGCGTGATTTCCGGCCATCGCAGTGACGAGATCGAGGCATTGCTGGGCTATCCCGGCCGGGCCGCACTGATCCACCGCGATGATATGGCGCTATGAGCGCGTCGTCTGTTATACTGTCCGCGGCCGTTTCCGCCCGGCCCCATGCGAAAGGTTGACCCATGAAAGACCTCGACAACATTCCCGCCGTCATGGCCGAGATCGGTGAACGTGCCAAAGCGGCCGCCGCAAAGTTGGCCTATGCCGACCCGTCGGCCAAAGCTCGAGCGCTTGAGGCTGCCGCCGATGCCGTGTGGGCCGCGCGGGCCGTCATCGTCGCCGCGAATGCCAAGGATCTGGAATTCGGCCGGGAAAAGGGTCTGACCAATGCGATGATGGACCGGCTTTCGCTGACCGATGAGCGTATCAAGGGGATTTGCGACGGATTGCGCGCCGTGGCGGCGCAGGATGATCCCGTTGGCGCGGTGATGACAGAATGGGACCAACCCTCGGGCCTGCATATCAAGCGCATCCGGACACCGCTGGGCGTCGTTGGTGTAATCTACGAATCGCGGCCCAATGTGACAGCGGATGCAGGCGCGCTTTGTCTCAAGGCCGGAAATGCGGTGATCCTGCGCGGCGGCTCTGAAAGCTTTCATTCCTCACAGGCGATCCATGCCTGTCTGGTCGAAGGTTTGCGCATAGCGGGTCTGCCCGAAGATGCGATCCAGCTTGTGCCCACCCGCGACCGTGCCGCCGTGAGCGAAATGTTGACGATGACAGACACGATCGACGTGATCGTGCCGCGTGGTGGCAAGGGCCTTGTCGGGCTGGTCCAGCGCGAGGCACGCGTGCCGGTTTTCGCCCATCTTGAAGGCATTGTGCATATTTTCATCGACAAGGACGCCGATCCGGTCAAGACGCTGAACATTGTCCTGAACGCCAAGACGCGGCGCACCGGAATTTGTGGTGCCGCCGAATGTGTGCTGATCCATCAAGAGGCTTTGGACACGGTGGGCCAGGGCGTCATTCGCGCCTTGATCGACGCAGGCGTTCGCGTGCATGCGGATGAGACGCTTCAGACCATCGAAGGCACGCAGGCGGCCTCGACCGACGATTGGGGGCGCGAGTATCTGGATATGGATATTGCTGCGCGGGTCGTACCGGATATTGATGCAGCGATTGCCCATATCCGGCAATATGGCTCCAACCACACCGATTGCATCATCACCGAGGATGACGCCGCCGCGGAGCGGTTTTTCGAGCGGTTGGACAGCGCCATTCTGATGCGCAATGCCTCAACCCAGTTCGCCGACGGGGGAGAGTTCGGCATGGGTGCCGAGATCGGTATTGCCACCGGCAAGATGCATGCACGCGGTCCGGTGGGCGCAGAGCAATTGACAAGCTTCAAGTATATCGTGACGGGCGATGGCACTTTGCGCGACTGACTGCGCGGATCCGTCCTCAGAACCGGATATCCAGCGTCTCGCTGTTTTCGCGCCAGTTGATATCGCGCCCAAGGTCGCTTGCGCGCACCGAAAGCAACGGGAACTGCACATCGGCGGGCATGACATCCGACCCGCCGGTGGCATTACGCAGAAGTTTCCACATTTCGGGATCAACACGAAGCTGAGGACCGCTTGCAGACAGATGCCATTCGCCTTGATCGCAGTCGATGCGGACCTCTCCACCGCGACTTAACGCCCTGTCCATGCAAAGCAGGGCCAATAGCGCTAGTTGCACCTCTTCGCGGGGCGTGGCGTCGCGGGGATTCCACGTCGCGCTCAGCCGGTCGCCCTGAAACATGCCCGCGATGATGCTTTGCACTTCGCCGGCACTCAGCGATTGCCCGCCCCCGGTGGATCCGAATGCAACGCGGAAAAACCGGATCCGGGCATTGGCATGCGCGCAGCTTTCCGAAATCAGGTCCATCTCCGGGTTGGGTCCCATTTCGCCGGTCAACGACATCAGTTCCAACCCATTCTGGATTGCGCCAATCGGGCTGATCAGGTCATGACAGATCCGAGAGCCTATCAACTCTGCCAGGTTCGCGTTACCCTGCATCATTGGTCCCCCTCACGACAGGAGCCGTCATGGACGACCTGAACGCTTTTCTGGAGCCAGGAATGATTGTGCGCCATCCAGACTGCCCTGATTGGGGGCTGGGACAGGTGCAATCCAATATTGCCGGACGTATCACCGTGAATTTTCGCGAAGCCGGAAAGAAAGTCATAGAAGGTTCCCGCGTGAGTCTGGTGCCGGTGTTTGATGCCGACGACTAGGACATAGGAGTCTTTACGAATGGTAAACGCAACCTTAGATCACCCCAAGGTTGAATTGCCAGTGGCAAAACGGTTGCGATCTTGCAACGGGCAGTCTTATTAATGTGTTCGCTCAGCGCAACAATAGAACCGGACGGAATGCACTCAGAACTCCCTCGATATGTCGCGCGGCTGGCGCAAAGCCGGGCAGAGGTCACAGCGGCGCAAAGGCTTCGCTATGATGTGTTTATCCGTGAACTGGGCGGCGACGGTGTGCTTGTCGACCACGCTGCCGGGCTGGAGCGTGACCGTTTCGATGCCTATTTCGATCACCTGATTCTGCTTGATACTCACGCGCCGGCCGGCACCGATTTATCTGTCGTCGGCGTCTACAGGGTGTTGCGAAGCGATCAGGCCAAAGCTGCTGGGCAGTTCTATTCCGAGGATGAATATGATCTTGCGCCGCTGCGCGCCTCGGGGCGGCGTTTGCTGGAACTGGGGCGGTCGTGCCTTCATCCCGATCACCGCGGAGGCACGGCGATGGTGCATCTGTGGGGGGCGCTGGCGGAGTACGTTCAAGAACACGGGATTGAGATCCTGTTCGGCGTGGCCAGTTTTCACGGCACCGATCCGCAGGCCTTGGCGCAACCTCTATCGCTTTTGCGGGCGCGCCATCTTGCCCCGCCTGAGTTGCGGGTGCGGGCGCGGAGCTATCACCCGATGGATCTGCTGCCCGAGGACAGGATCGACCGTCGCCGTGCGATGGTCGAGACGCCCGCTTTGATAAAGGCCTATCTGCGGATGGGTGGGTTTGTCGGGGACGGTGTCTTTGTCGATACCCAGTTCAATACGACCGATGTCTGCCTGGTGATGGACACTGCACGGATGAATCAGCGGCAGAGATCGCTTTATCAACGCAGCGACGCATGAGCGGCACCTGGGATGCAGATGAGCCGGAAGAGCCGGTTCGCATTGGCCCGGCAGGCTGGCTTCGTGTTGTCTTGCGGGGGTTGGCGGTCGGGACGGTGGTGTTCGGCGGGTTGGGTGTGCTGCTGTTGTTGCGCCTGATCGAAAGGCCGCTGAACGGGGTACAGCGCCCGTGGACGCCCTATGTCACTCAGAGCGTTTGCCGGGTGGCACTGGTGTTGATGGGGTTACGGCTGACGGTGCGCGGCCAGCAGATGCAGCATCATGGTGCAATCGTCGCCAACCATTCGTCCTGGCTGGATATTTTCTTGCTCAACTCGCGAAAGAATATCTATTTCGTCTCGAAATCTGAAGTCGCGGGCTGGCCCGGCATCGGCTGGTTGGCGCGGGCGACGGGAACGGTGTTTATCCGGCGTGATCCGCGAGAAGCGCGGGCGCAAACCCGGTTGTTCGAGGACAGACTTCTGGCCGGGCACAAGCTGCTGTTCTTCCCCGAAGGAACCTCGACCGATGGGCTGCGCGTTCTTCCATTCAAGTCAACGCTTTACGCGGCGTTCTTTTCCGAACACCTGAAGCACAGGATCTGGGTTCAGCCGGTCACGCTGGTGTATCATGCGCCGAAGGGTGAAAGCCTGCGCTTCTATGGATGGTGGGGCGATATGGATTTCGGCTCGCATCTGCTCAAGACACTGGCAGCGCGGCGTCAGGGGTGGATAGAACTGATCTACCATGCGCCTTTGCGTGTCGACGATTTTCCGAACCGCAAGAGTTTGGCCCGCGCTACAGAAGATTCGGTGCGCGAAAGCCATAAGAAGTCATTGGAAAATCAGAAGCTAAGAGAGCGATCCTAGCGAGGTTTCGCGCGTCGGTGCCTTACCCCATCGCCGCGATCAGGTCGGACAGTGCCTTCACCGGATCATCTGCTGTCCAGACCTCTTCGCCAAATCCAAAAAAGTCCGTATAGCCCGCAAGTTCCGCCACGGTCTTCACGTCAAGCGCGCCCTCGGCAACCACCGGCACTTCGACGACCTCGGACCACCACTCGAACAGTTCTGTTGCTGCGCGCGTTCCGTCGCCCAGGGGGCTGTCTCCGACCGGGCCGAAGCTGATGTAATCGGCCCCAACTTCACCGGCAATCAGCCCGTCATGGCGGGACTGTCCGCAAAACGCGCCAACAATCGAATCCGCACCCAGATCCTTGCGGGTTTTGCGCACAGAGCGTGACCCGTCGGTCAAATGGACCCCGTCCAACCCGATCCGCTGTGCGAGCAGGACGTGCTCCTCGATCACCAGCGCAATGTCGCGGGTATGGGCGACTTCGCGCACGGCGTCGGCCGCGCGGCAAATCCGGTCTTCGTCCCGTGTGGCAAGGGCCAGGCGGATGCAGGCGATCTCGGCGCTGTCCAGCACACGGCCCAAAAGCTCGGGAAAGGTACTCAGCTCGAATTCCGGCGGAGTGATGAGATAGATTTGCGGCGTTTCCGTCTCGGCCATCATTTTGGCTCCCAAAGCTGTCGAGCGCCTTCTATAGCGCGGGTTTTTGCCCTTGACCATGGGGGTTTGCACAGCGCGGCGGGCCTATTTGTCGAACAAGGAGCTGACAAAGGCCACGGCCATATGTGTCAGCCTCTCGTGGATGGTTTCATTATCGCAGGCATCCGGCGGCAGAGGCGGAGTCCGAAATGGTTTGCAGCCATTCAAGCAGTGCAAAACCAGTCATGGTATGGTGATCCGCGCCCGCGTCTCTTGCAGTCCGGGGGCGGCTTGCGTATCGGGAACCGCGAAACCATACCGGAGACCCCATGCCATCCGCGACGCCCCAACCTGCCTTTGTGCTCGTCCGCCCGCAAATGGGTCAGAATATCGGTGCCGCGGCGCGCGCGATGTGGAATTTCGGGCTGGACCGAATGCGGCTGGTCGCGCCGCGTGATGGATGGCCCAATCCCGACGCGACTGCCATGTCGGCCGGTGCCGGACGGTTGCTGGACGAGGCACAGGTGGCGGGGACTGTGGCAGAGGCCGTGGCCGATTGCACCTACGTTCTGGCAACGACGGCGCGACCGCGCGGGCTGACGAAACCTGTGCTCAGCCCCGAACGTGCCATGGCAGAGGCCCGCGACCGGATTGCACGCGGCGAGAAGGTCGCCGTGCTGTTCGGGCCGGAACGCGCGGGGCTAGAAAACGCCGATATCGCCCAGGCCAATGCCATTATCTCGGTGCCCGTGAACCCGGACTTCGCGTCTCTGAACCTTGCGCAATGTGTTCTGCTGACCGCCTATGAATGGCGCCGCCAAACGGTTGATGTCGTGGCCGAGGACATGGCCATGGGCGGGTCCGAATGGGCCAATGGCAAGGAACTGGACGCGCTGGCAAAACACTACGAGGAACGCCTGGACACGGCCGGGTTCTTCTTTCCCGAAGCCAAGGCCGAAAGCATGAAGATCAACCTGCGCAACCTCTGGAGCAGGATGCCGATGACGCGCGCCGATGTGCAGATGCTGCACGGGATCCTGCGGCAGATGGTCCGATGGAAGGAACGTGGCGACTGACTTGAAGCCACGGGGGGGTAGCCCTAATGTCTGCGCACACCCGCGCCGGGCTTGACCCGGCGCCTTGCGGCCCGCGAAGGAGAATAGCCTGATGAGCCAGAAACGCAGCATCTTCGAAGAGGTCGAGACGCGCGACAAGGCGGTCCCGCAGACCGGCGTGATCGACCGCGCCAAACGCGGCGCGCGCGGGCCGGTCAGGCTGTGGCTGGTGCTGATCTTCGCGCTGGTCGTGGCGATGATCCTCGTGGGCGGGCTGACCCGTCTGACGGATAGCGGCCTGTCGATCACCGAATGGAAGCCCGTGACCGGCGCACTGCCGCCAATAACGCAGGCAGATTGGCAAGCAGAGTTCGAGCTTTATCAGAAAATCCCGCAATATGAATTGCAAAACATGGACATGACCCTGTCCGAATTCAAGGCGATCTACTGGTGGGAATGGGGGCATAGACAGCTTGGTCGGGTGATCGGGCTGGTTTGGGCACTTGGGTTCATCGGCTTTCTGCTGGCGCGGAAGATCCCGCCGGGCTGGTCACCGCGCCTGTTGCTTCTGGGCGCGTTGGGCGGGCTTCAGGGCTTTGTCGGCTGGTGGATGGTGACCAGCGGGTTGGAAGGCTCGATGTTGAGCGTGGCCAGCTACCGCTTGGCGATTCACCTTGGGCTGGCCTTCGTGATCCTTGGCTTTCTGACCTGGTACATCCTGATGCTGTCACGCGAGGAGCGCGACCTCATGCAGGCCCGAAGGTCCCGCGAACGCAAACTGTTCGGCATGGGCACCGGCCTGATGCATCTGGCCTTTCTGCAAATCCTGCTGGGCGCACTTGTCGCGGGCATCGATGCGGGCCGCAACTATATCGACTGGCCGCTGATGGCCGGGGGCTTTTTCCCGCCGGACCCGTTCCAGATAGAACCGCTCTGGCGGAATTTCTTCGAGGATGCCGGGCTGGTGCAGTTCATGCACCGGATGGCGGGCTATCTGCTGGTCGTCTACGCCATCGTCGTCAGGCTCAGGGCGCGCCGTTCGCCCAATGGCACCACGCGTTTTGCCTTCAACGCGATGATCGCCATGATCCTGCTGCAAATGGTGCTGGGCATCGTCACGGTGATGTATTCCGCGCCGCTGCATTTCGCCATTCTACATCAGTTGGGCGCGATCCTTGCCTGGGTGCTGATCCTGCGGGCGCGCTTTGCCGCGCAATATCCCCATGCTCAATCCGTGAGAGGCTAGCCCATGTCGGCATATCAGGACCTGCTGGCATTCCAGCGCGAAACCGAAGCGTTGCAGCAGGTGTCCGGCCGTCTGGGCTGGGATCAGGAAACCGTCATGCCGCGCGGCGCTGCGGCCCAGCGGGGCGAGGAAATGGCCGCGATGGAGGGCGTCTTGCACGCCCGCCGCACCGATCCGCGCGTTGGCGACTGGCTGGCCGGGATCGACGATGCCGCGCTGGACACTGTGGCCGCCGCCCAGATGCGCCATATCCGCCGGGCGCATGATCGTGCCACACGGGTGCCTGCGCGCCTGTCGGCGGAACTGGCGCGTGTGGCCAGCCTTGCACAGGGTGCCTGGGCAGAGGCCCGCGCGGCGGATGATTTCCAGCGGTTTGCCCCGATTCTGGCCGAGGTGATCCGCCTGCGTCAGGAAGAGGGCGCGGCGCTGGCCGAGGGCACGGATTACACGCCCTATGACGCGATGATACAGGATTACGAACCCGGCGCCTCTGCCGCCTTTCTGGAAAACCTCTTCGGCGCGCTACGCCCCCGGTTGGTATCCTTGCGCGAGAAATTGTTGGGCGCGCCCACGCCCAAGGGGCTGAGCGGCACGTTCGACGTGGCGCAACAACTGGCCCTGTCCGAAACCATCGCCAAAGCCTTCGGCTATGACCTTGCGCGTGGTCGGATCGACAAAGCGGTGCATCCGTTCAGTTCCGGCAGCGGGCAGGACGTGCGTATCACCACGCGCACCGACGCACAGAACCCTTTTGATTGCGTATATTCGACGATCCACGAAGTGGGCCATGCCTGTTACGAGCAGAATATCCATTCCGATTTCCTGCTGACGCCGCTGGGGGCAGGGGTCAGCATGGGGGTGCATGAAAGCCAAAGCCGGATCTACGAAAACCAGATCGGCCGCAGCCGTGCCTTCTGCGAATATCTTTACAGGCAGATGCGCGACAGGTTTGGCGATATTGGCGTGGACAGTGCTGATGCCTTCTATGCCGCCGTCAACACGGTGCATCGCGACTATATCCGGACCGAGGCGGATGAGGTGCAATACAACCTGCACGTCCTGATCCGCTTTGACCTGGAACGTCAGCTGATCTCGGGCGATCTGCCCGTGGCGGATCTGGAGCAGGCGTGGAACGAAAGGTTCGAGGCGGATTTCGGCTATCCGGTCAACAAGCCTTCCAACGGTTGCTTGCAGGATGTGCATTGGTCGGTGGGTCTGTTTGGCTATTTCCCGACCTATACGCTGGGCAATGTCTATGCCGGATCACTGCACGAGGCGTTGCTCCGGGACGTGCCGCAGCTTGATGAACAACTGATGCGCGGCGATACCAGCGGCGCGACGGGCTGGTTGCGGGAGAACGTGCAGCAGCATGGCGGGCTATATGAGCCGCGCGAGCTGATCACGCTGGCCTGCGGTAAGGCACCCAGCGAGGCGCCCTTGCTGGATTATCTGGAGGCCAAGTTCGGCGCGATCTACGGGGTCTGACGCGCGGCTTCTAAGTATTAGAGATACCGCAGGCTATGCGGCCCAACGGAGCAATGGTTTTGGGGACCCCGCGCAGCATGATCGCAACGGCCTTCACGCGACGTCGAAGATCAGGTCGGTCCTTGGATAGCCGCGAAGTCTATCCTGTACCGGGGCGTTGATTTGATCTTGTCCAGTGCCTTCTCCAAAACCTTCTTAAAAGAAAACGGGCGACAAGATTGCCGCCCGTTTTCAGGTATTACCGTTGATCGGGAAATCAGCCTTCTTCGGCGGGGTCATCCTCGCCCTGATCCGCGATCCAGGCGACGCTGACGACTTCCTCGCCTTTGGCCGTGTCGAACACCTTGACGCCCCCGGCGCTACGCGAGCGGAAAGAGATGCCCTCGACCGGGACGCGGATCGACTGGCCGCGGCTGGTGGCAAGCATGATCTGATCGTCAATCTCGACCGGGAAGGCGGCAACCACGGCCCCGCCACGCATGGCCCTGTCGATGGCATTCACGCCCTGACCACCGCGCCCGCGGACCGGATAATCGTGGCTGGAGGAAAGTTTGCCCGACCCCTTGGCCGTGATCGTCAGGATCAGGTTTTCCGCCGCCGACATTTCGGCATAGCGTTCCTGGGTGAACACCTCGACACCCGCGACGGCTTCTTCGTCGTCATCGGTATCAACCTCATCCGTCAGCCCGGCCATCGCCCGGCGCATCTTGAGATAGGTCGCGCGCTCCTGCGGGCTTGCCTCGAAGTGACGAATCACGGCCATGGACACAACGCGGTCGTCGCCGTTCAGACGGATGCCGCGCACGCCGGTCGATTTGCGGCCCTTGAAGACGCGCACATCAGTGGTGCGGAAACGGATCGCGCGGCCTGAATCTGTCACCAGCATCACGTCATCATCCATGGATGCGATACGGGCATTCACCAGTTCCACGCCTTCGGGCAGATCCATCGCGATCTTGCCGTTGCGCATCACGTTGGTGAAATCCGACAGAGCATTGCGGCGCACGTCGCCCGCGCTGGTAGCAAAGACGATTTGCAGTGCGTCCCATTCCTCTTCGGGGCGGTCCACCGGCATGATCGCGGCAATCGAAACGCCTACCGGGATCGGCAGGATATTGACGATCGCCTTGCCCTTGGACGTGCGGCCACCCTGCGGCAGACGCCAGGTTTTCAGCTTGTAGACCATCCCATCCGTGGTGAAGAACAGCAGCTGCGTATGGGTATTGGCGACGAAAAGCGTGGTGACAACGTCATCGTCCTTGGTGGACATGCCCGACAGTCCCTTGCCGCCACGCCGTTGCGCGCGGAAATCCGAAAGCGCCGTGCGTTTGATGTA
This sequence comes from Primorskyibacter flagellatus, assembly GCF_048268605.1. NCBI lineage: Bacteria > Pseudomonadati > Pseudomonadota > Alphaproteobacteria > Rhodobacterales > Roseobacteraceae > Primorskyibacter > Primorskyibacter flagellatus. The sequence goes on along the minus strand of NZ_JBLWVF010000005.1, from coordinate 47,982 downwards.
TCCGGACTGGGTGACGGTCACGACCATATCGTCACGCTCGATAAGGTCTTCGTCCTCCATATCGCCGGACCAGTCGACGATCTCGGTGCGGCGGGGCACGGCGAATTGCTCGCGCACCTCCAGAAGCTCGTTCGAGATGATCTCCATGATCCGTTCGCGGCTGCCCAGAATCTCAAGATATTCCTTGATCTTGCCGGCCAGTTCTTCCAGCTCGTCCGTGACTTCCTTGACACCCAACTGGGTCAGGCGTTGCAGGCGCAGTTCCAGAATGGCACGGGCCTGAACTTCGGACAGGTTATATGTGCCGTCTTCATTGGCCTTGTGGGTCGGGTCGTCGATCAGCGCGATATATTGCAGGATCTCGCCGGCTGGCCAGCGTCGTTCCATCAGCTTGGTACGTGCTTCGGCGGCATCGGCAGAGGCGCGGATCGTGGCGACGACCTCGTCCACATTGCTGACGGCGACAGCCAGACCACACAGTATATGGCTGCGTTCGCGCGCCTTGCGCAGCAGATAGGCGGTGCGCCGCGCCACGACATCCTCGCGGAAATCGACGAAGGCTGTCAAAAAGCCGCGCAGCGTCAATTGTTCCGGACGTCCGCCATTCAACGCCAGCATGTTGCAGCCAAAGTAGGTCTGCATCGGGGTAAAGCGGAAAAGCTGGTTCAGCACGACCTCGGCCGTGGCATCACGTTTCAGCTCGATCACCACGCGCACGCCGTCACGGTCGGATTCGTCCTGAACGTGGGAAATGCCTTCGATGCGCTTTTCGCGCGCAGCCTCGGCGATCTTTTCGATCATCGTGGCCTTGTTCACCTGATAGGGGATTTCTTCGATGATTATCGCCCAACGGTCGCGGCGCAACTCTTCGACGCGCGTTCTGGCGCGGATGATGACGCTGCCACGCCCCTCAAGGTAGGCTTTGCGCGCGCCGGTTCGGCCCAGCATGATACCGCCCGTTGGAAAATCGGGTCCGGGCACATATTCGATCAGCTGTTCGGAACTCAGATCCGGGTCTTCGATCAGTGCCAGCGTGGCATCCACGACCTCGCCCAGATTGTGCGGCGGAATGTTGGTCGCCATGCCGACGGCGATCCCGCCGGCCCCGTTGACCAGCATGTTCGGATACCGTGCAGGCAGGACCGTCGGTTCGCGATCCTTGCCATCATAGTTGTCCTGAAAATCGACCGTGTCCTTGTCGATATCGTTCAGCAGGTAGGCCGCAGGCTTGTCCATGCGGACTTCGGTATAGCGCATGGCGGCGGCGTTATCGCCATCCATCGAGCCAAAGTTGCCCTGACCGTCCAGAAGCGGCAGCGACATGGAGAAATCCTGCGCCATCCGCACCAGCGCGTCATAGATCGCGGAATCGCCATGCGGGTGATACTTACCCATGACATCGCCAACGGGACGGGCCGACTTGCGGTACGGCTTGTCGTGGCTGTTGTTGGTTTCATGCATCGCATAAAGAATACGCCGATGCACGGGTTTCAGCCCGTCACGCAAATCGGGAATCGCCCGGCTGACGATCACGCTCATCGCGTAATCGAGATAGCTGGTCTTCATCTCGTCGGTGATCGACACCGTCGGCCCGCTATAGGCCGGGCGTTCCGGTGCATTTTCTCCCATGTTTTCAGGGGGTTCCGGTGTATCGCTCACGTCAGGTTCCCATCTTCCTGTTTTTCTATATCTTGTTGCCCGCCTTATATCAGAGGCAGGATATGGGGTGCAATGGGTGTGACCAAGTTCCTCTGGCAGCCACCAGAACACTCTGCCAACACACTGTTTTTATTGAAAAGTAAATCTTTGCCCGGCATGATTTACAGACCCATAAGAAACGTGAGGTTCCCAATGCAGGAAAGCGAAACCGAACTGATGCTGCGTGGCTACGGGCTGACCACGGCCGAAATGTTCTACCGGATGCCGGACTACCGGAATGTTCTCAACACATTTATCTGGCAGGAATACGATCTTGCGCCGGATCATCCGAAACTGTTCCGGTTCATCGAATACTGGCAGGACGAGATCGAAGGCCCGTTGCATTCTGTCCGCTTCACCCATCGCAAGATGCTGTCATCGGGGGAATGGCAGAACGTCGTCGGGGAATTTACCTACCACTGATGACATGCAAAAACGGTTGGCGGGGGGCATATAGCCCCCCGATTGGCTTGGCGTTTCGCCTTGTCGCTATGGAATGATGCGGGTGTATTTCACACCTTCCAGAGTCGCGCCGACGCGCAGGCCGGACTGGCCGAAGACAACCGCAATGACCGGTGCCATGGAGGTTGTCGTTTCGGCCCCAAGCGTCGCACCGGTTTCCGGCGTGGCATAAAGCACGTTCGCACCGGCGGCCCATCCGGGCGAACGGCGGAAATTCAGCAAGGCATCTTCGGTCATGAAAAACAGCACATGCGCATATTGTTGCGCACCGATCTGAATGCCTGCGCTGGCCTTTGTCGTCGAATAGTAATCAACCGTCACACCACCGACACGCAGCGCGCCGCGCCCATAGGCACCGCCAAGGCCAAGACCGGCTTCGGTGACCAGCGGCATGACCAGCATACCGGTCGATTTGCTTTCCAAAGAGCGCGTGCCCGGAAAGTTCGTGAAAAGCTGCGCCAAGGTAGCGTCTACGCGGGCGTCGATCCGTTGCGGACCGTCACTGCCGATGCCGTTGGCACAGGCCGCGACAAGGGGCAGGGCCCCCAGAGAAAGTGTAAGATTGCGTCGGGAAATCTGGCTCATGTTGCCTGCTCTCGTTCTGATGCGGCGCGTGTCGGTTGCGCCTGATTGCCTCGGATCCGACGCTTCTGGCCGGTTATGCCGGTTTATACGCGGAAACCCGCCGTCTGTCACGCCAAAGCGTGGCCGTTCGGCGGGTGTCCGCTATGCTCCCAGCGCGCGCGCAGCTTCGGGCGCGAAATAGGTCAGCACACCGTCGCAGCCTGCGCGTTTGAAACACATCAGACTTTCCAGCATCGCGCGCTCTCCGTCGATCCAGCCGTTCTGCGCCGCCGCCTGGATCATCGCGTATTCGCCCGATACCTGATAGGCAAAGGTCGGCGCGCCGAATTCGGTCTTCACGCGGCGGCAAATGTCCAGATACGGCATGCCCGGCTTGACCATCACCATATCCGCGCCTTCGCCCAGATCGCGGGCCACCAGACGCAACGCCTCATCACCATTGGCCGGATCCATCTGATAGGTTTTCTTGTCGCCTTTCAGCGCGCCCGATGCGCCCACGGCATCGCGGAACGGGCCGTAAAAGGCGCTGGCATATTTCGCCGCATAGCTCAGTAACATGACATTGGAATGCCCCGCGCCCTCAAGCGCCTGACGCAGCGCGCCGATGCGTCCGTCCATCATATCCGACGGCCCGATAATATCCGCGCCAGCATCGGCCTGAGACAGCCCCTGTTTCACCAGCGCTTCCACCGTACGGTCATTGACGATCTCGCCATTTTCGACAAAGCCATCATGGCCGTCACTGTTATACGGATCAAGCGCCACATCCGTCATCACAGCCATGTCGGGCACTGCTGCCTTGATCGCCCGTGTGGCGCGGTTCGACAGATTTTCGGGGTTCCAGGCCTCGGCGCAATCGGCGGTCTTGAGTGCCGGATCGGTATAGGGGAACAGGCAAATCGCCGGGATGCCCATGGCAAACGCCTCGCGCGCCGCCTGCGCCACCAGATCGACCGACCGCCGCACGACGCCGGGCATCGAGGGGACAGGTTCTTCGATGCCTTCGCCATCGCGCACGAAGATCGGCCAGATAAGATCTGACGGGCAAAGCGCGTTCTCGCGGACCAGCGACCGGATGGCCTCGGACTGGCGCGCGCGCCGAAACCGGGCGGCGGGGAAGGGGGCCTGTTGATGTGACAAAGACGTTCACCTCTGGCAATTGCGTCTGACCCTTTGGATGCACCGTCAGGGGGCGCATTGTCCAGACCTTGCGGGTGCGCAACTTGGCAGAGGGCTTGCGGAAGCAACCGACGATTTCTTGTCATCACTGCCTGTCGACAACCAAGACGGAGCAACAGGGCAGGCCCGCCATCGCGCAGGCCTGCAACCGGACAGCTTTGCGGCGCATTCACGATGTGGCAGGCCACTCCCGGCCCGTCGTCCCAAACCGGATTTGCACGCGCATGTCTTGCGAAAGGGCGCGGTTAAGGGCAAACGGTCATGGCCAGCATGCATATCGACACGAAATTACGCGGAAAAGGCAGAGGATAGAATTTGTACGGAACCATATTCGAGGCAATCGACATGCGGTCGTTTTCCAGCATTTGGTTCTGGATCATGCTCGCGACTGTCTGGTCGATGGTCAGCCACCATGTGCTTGGCGTGCCCTACCACATGATTGCCGCCGCGCGCAGACAGGGTGGTCAGGCAGAGCAAGACCTGGAAGACATGGTCCGCATCAACGTCCTGCGACGTCTCCGCATGGCCGACCAGGCCGGGATTTGGCTGCTGGGTCTGGGTTGTTTCATGCTCACCGGGCTTTTGATTCTTGGCTGGGTGTATTGGATCGAGTTGGCCCAGGCACTGTTTCTTCTGGGCTTGCCACTGGGTTTCGTGGCGCTTCTGTCGCTGCTTACCGCAAAACGCATCCGTGCCGAGGGTCCTCAGGGTGAGGCGCTCTTTCGCCATTTGCACCGCCACCGTGTCTGGGTTCAGTCCGTGGCTATGGCGGCCATTTTCGTGACGACGCTTTGGGGCATGTACAGGACCTTGTCCGTCGGCGTTCTGGGATCATAAGGGCCGCCGCAGGTCCCCGCTTGAAATGGCACACCACCGCTCCTCAGACTCTTTTGCGCTTCTTCTTGGCCAAAATACTCCGGGGAGTATGAGGGGTTGGCCCCTCATTCCCGCACGTGTTTCCCGGCACGCGATCACGACGATGTGCTTGCGTGCCTGGGGTTAAGCTGGCCTGAATCCCAAGCCATCACGCACGAATGTGGCGGCCATCCAGGATGCCGCCCCTACCAGCACCGGGCATCAGCGCAGACATGTTCCGGCTCTTCTAGGCGCGGCCCGCGTATAGCCCCCCGCACCCTTGACCGCCAAAGCTCCAAGAACAAAAAATCACACACGGTCCTGCAAATGTGCTTGTCCCTCAAACGTGATCTCATCGAGAGCATCGACAATTTCGTGCGCGCCCTGCGCCAATAGCAATTGGCGATGCGATTTTCGCGATCCTGCAAGATGTTGCCCCCCCAGAAAGCCGATTGAACGCATTCCCGCGGCCCTTGCGGCCAGGATGCCATATGGCGAATCTTCGATCACCACGCATCTTTCGGGGGCAATGTTCATACTCCGGGCCGCATACAGGAACAGATCTGGAGCTGGCTTGCCTTGCGTCACCTGTTGGGCACTGAAAACACAGGGGAATTGGTCGGTCAGCTTCATGACACTCAGCGCAAAGTAGATGCGTTCGAACCCGCTGCTTGACGCAATGCAATAGGGGAGCCCATCCGCTTTGAGACGTGCAAGAAAATCGGCCACGCCTGCAACAGGAACCAGTTCTTTCGAGAACCTTTCAAACAGGATGGAATGCCAGTGGTTTTCGAAACCGTCCCATTTTCCTTCGGGGGCGATTTGGCTCGCATCGGCTTTGATCGCGTTCAGGGATTTTCCCAAAAATCGACGACGCGTCTCGGGCAGATCGAAAACGACGCCAAAGTCTTTCAGGGCGGATTGCAAACTGCCCAGTGAAATGACCTCGCTATCCGCCACAACGCCGTCGAAATCCAGGATCACCAGGTCGGTGACGGGGGCGGAGCATCGGGGATCATTGTTGTTGAGCGCCAAAAGGACCGTCCTATCGCAGCGCGCGGCCAGCCTGATCGAATTGATGCAGGCGATTGGGAGGAAATTCGACGCCGACCTCGGCATTCACCGCCGTCTGGTCGTCGCCATCAACGCGTGCGACCAAGGTCAGGCCGTCAGCCAGTCTTAGATATAGCAGGTTTTCGCCGCCCAGTTGTTCCTTGTTCGACACAACCGCGTCAACGTTTCCCCCGCCTTTCGGGTGGATAACCATATGTTCCGGACGGCAGCCGATATAGGTCGCCTCCGGGCGCAAAGCCATATCGCGCATGCCGCTGTGCCGGAACACGTTCATGGCCGGTGAGCCCATGAATTCGGCGACGAACTTGCTGTCCGGCGTGTGATAGATCTCCATCGGGGTGCCGACCTGTTCGATGCGACCGCCGTTGAGCACAACGATCCTGTCCGCCATCGTCATGGCCTCGACTTGGTCATGGGTCACATAGATCATTGTCGCGGCCAATTGCTTGTGCAAAGCCTCAAGCTCCACCCGCATCTGAACGCGGAGTTTGGCATCAAGGTTGGACAGTGGTTCGTCGAAAAGGAAAACCGACGGGTTCTTGACGATCGACCGGCCGATCGCGACACGCTGACGTTGACCGCCTGACAGTTGCGACGGCTTGCGGTCAAGATAGTCGGTCAGTTGCAGAATGCGCGCGGCCTCATCTATCCGCTCGGTGCGTTCGGCAGGGGCGACGCCGTTCACCTTCATCCCGAATTCCATGTTCTGGCGGACGGTCATATGCGGGTAAAGCGCATAGGACTGGAATACCATCGACAGGCCACGATCCGCAGGTTCAGCATTCGATACGTCTTTTCCGCCAATCTTCACCGTGCCGGAATCAATGCCTTCCAATCCTGCAAGGGCGCGCAGAAGCGTTGATTTCCCGCAGCCGGAAGGCCCGACAAAGACCACGAAATCACCGTCCGCCACATCCAGATCCACATCAAAAAGGGCCTGCATCTTACCGTAATACTTGTTGAGTTTTCGGATCTGTACTGTGGCCATCGTGGACTTCCTCCGTCGTCACCTTTGGGTTTCAACCGGCTTGAGTGAAAGAAAGCACTTGCTTTTTCATACCCGTCGAATTTACATTTGTATCCACGCAGACACATATGATTGTCAATCAATTACTGCGATAGGGAGGATGAGAAAATGAGTATCAGGAAGCTACTATGTTCCGTGGCTTTGAGCGGGGTCATGGCGACGGGGGCATTGGCTGAGGGGCATGGCTGGAGCCTGGCAAAAGCGGCGGAGCCATATGCGGGCACCACTGTCGATGTCGTGTTCCTGCTGCGTCCGGGCTACGAGGCGATTGAAGCCATGTTGCCGGCGTTCGAGGAAGAAACCGGCATCAAGGTAAACGTCATCAAGCACCCGTATGAGAATGCTCTGGGCGAACAGGTTCGCGACTTCGTGGCTGGCGGCGATCTGGATGTCGTGCTGATCGACCTTGTCTGGATCGGCAACTTTGCGGAAAACGACTGGGCGTTGCCGCTTGCTGATGTTCAGGCCAAGTTTCCAGATATTGTCGATCCTGATCTGGATATCGACGACTTCTTCTCGCTTGTGCTGAACGCGTTCGGAAGCTGGAACGGCACAACCTATGGCCTTCCGGTCGATAACTATTCGGGCCTGATGTTCTATAATCGCTGCATGCTTGAAGAAGCCGGTTTTGACGGCCCACCCGAGACATGGACAGAGTTGAAGGATGAGTACGGACCGGCGTTGACCAAAGACGGAAAATACGCCTTCGCGCTGCAATCCAAGCGCAATGAAACCCAGTCGGCAGACAGTTTTGCCCGGATGATCTGGCCGTTTGGCGGGTCTTTCCTGGACGCGGATTTCAAATCCAACCTCAACTCGCCTGAATCGCAGGCGGGCCTACAGTTCCGTCAGGATCTGATGCAATACATGCCGGATGGCATCGTGGCCTATGACCATGCCGAGGTCGTGAACGGTTTCGCTCAAGGCGATATTGCCATGATCACCGAGTGGTCGGCGTTTTATTCCAGCGTCGTCTCGCCGGAAACTTCCAAGGTCGCGGACTGCGTTGAAATCGCGCCAGAGCCAAAAGGCCCGGCAGGCCGCAAGCCTGCACTTGGGGGGTTCTCTATGGCTGTGGCAAGTCAGGCGGACGAGGCCGAGCAGGCCGCAGCCTATCTGTTCATCCAGTGGGCCACCTCCAAAGCCAATGCAGTCGAGTATGTCGAACGCGGCGGTGTCAGCGCCCGGCAGTCCGCCTATGAAGATCCGGCGCTGGCCGAGACGTTCAAGTATATCCCCGCGCTGGTCGAAAGCTGGCAGGACGGTGTGCCTGAATTCCGCCCACGCTTTGCCGAATGGCCCGAAATCACCGAGATCGTGCAGGAATGGGGCACGAAGATGATGCTGGGTGAGGTGACGACCGAAGAGGGCGCTCAGGAAATCGGCACCCGCATGGAAGCGGTGCTGGAAGAAGCCGGGTATTACTCGGGCGAAAAGCCGCTCGCGCAATAAGCCACACACCAACAAGAGGGCGGCGCAGAACGTGCCGCTCTCGCTCTGACTGCCGGGAGGCGCAGCATGCGCGGACAAGTTTCCAGACGTACAGTTATCGGTTTTATTGCTCCGGCAGTTTTCGGTCTTGCGATCGTCGGCATCGCGCCCTTGCTTTACGCGGCGTGGACCTCGCTGCATTTCTTCAACCTGATCAAGCTCAAGCAGGTCAAGTTCATCGGGCTTGAAAACTATTGGACGGTTCTGACAGACGAGGTGTTCTGGCAGGCGATGGGACGGACGTTCTTTCTGCTTTGCACAGCATTGCCCCTGCAATTGGCGCTTGGGCTGGGCATCGCACTGGTCCTGCACAAACCGGGGCTGACCATCCTCAAGACCCTTGCGCGGCTATCGCTGGTGCTGCCGATGGCCACGACCTATGCGGTTGTCGGCCTGTTGGGGCAGGTGATGTTCAACCAGAAATTCGGTGTCATCAATCAAATGCTTGGCGGCGCGAACATCAACTGGATCGGCGATCCGACCAATGCCTTTGCCATGATCATCTTCTGGGATGTCTGGCAGTGGACGCCTTTTGTCGCGCTGGTGCTGCTGGCGGGTCTGACCATGGTCCCCGGCGAGGTCGAGGAAGCCGCACGTCTGGAAACCAAAAGCTGGTGGACGGTCCTGCGCTATGTTCAATTGCCCTTCCTGCTGCCCGGTCTCGTGGCCGTGCTGATCCTGCGGACGGCGGACACGCTGAAGCTGTTTGACATGGTGTTCACACTTACACGCGGCGGGCCCGGTGCCGCGACCGAGTTCATATCCTTGATGATCCAGCGCGTCGGTTTTCGCGGGTTCGATCAGGGGCTGGCATCTGCGCAGGCGATCATCCTGCTGATCATCACCATCATTCTGGCGCAGATCTATATTCGCGTCTTCTACAAAGAGGTTTGAGCGATGAATACCACGCGGTCACTGGCCTCTCAGATCCTGCTGCTTTTCGTCATCATCGCGGTCTGTGTCTTTCCGTTCTACTGGATGGTGACCACGTCCTTGAAGACACAGATCGTCGCGCTGGAGGCGCCGCCGGTCTGGATATTCGAGCCGACCCTGAACAACTACCGCGAAGCGCTGTTCGAAGATGGCGTGTTGCGCACGCTGATCAACTCTCTGATCATTGCGATCTCGACCACGGTTCTGGCAATTTTTCTGGGGGTGCCCGCCGCTTTCGCACTGGCTCGGTTCGAGTTTCGTGGGAAAAAGGACCTTTGGTTCTGGTTCATCACCAACCGCATGGTCTCGCCCATCGTGCTGGCGCTGCCGTTCTTCCTGATCGCGCGGAATCTGGGGATGCTTGACAAGCACATCACGCTGATCCTGATCTACCTGACCTTCAATCTGCCGATCGTGATCTGGATCGTCACGGACCAGTTTCGCGGTATTCCTTACGATCTGGACGAAGCCGCGCGTCTGGAAGGGGCGTCGCAATTCAGGATCATGCGCAAGATCTGTCTGCCCCTGGCCATGCCGGGCGTCGCGGTCTCGGCGATCTTCTCGTTCATATTCTCGTGGAACGAGCTGATGTTCGGCCTGATCCTGACCCGGTCCGAGGCCAAGACTGCCCCCGCAATGGCCGTGTCCTTCATGGAAGGCTACAACCTTCCCTATGGCAAGATCATGGCGACCTCTACGCTGATCGTGATCCCGGTGCTGATCTTTGCGCTGCTTGCGTCCAAGCAACTGGTGCGTGGTCTGACCATGGGGGCGGTCAAATGAGCGATGCCGGTTCCGGATTGTGCACGCGCGGCAAGCTCCACCTGCGGCCCCGCCGCTATGACGTCTAGCGGTTCAGATGTCGCGGAGTGTCAAAATTGAACAGATCGATGAGGACGAACAGCTTTTGGTACGTCTGGCCTGGGCCTGCGAGATCGAAGGCCTGACACAGGCCGACGCCGCAAAGCGGTTCGGAATCACCCGAATGCGCGTGAACAAGGCACTCGGCGAGGCCCGGCGCCGCGGCATCTTGAGGATCAGTGTCGATTCCATTTATGCGGCCTCGGCGGATCTGGAATGGAAAATCGAACGCGGTTTCGGGCTGGCGCGTGCCGTGATCGTCCCTTCGCCGCAAAGCCCTGCCTCGACAACGCCACTGATAAGCGCGGGGTTGGGCAGCTATCTGGGACCAATTCTGACTGATCCCGGTTTGCAAAAATTTGGCATGTCCTGGGGAAATACGCTTAATCTGGCCACCCGCTTCATGCAGCCGATCGACCGGCCCGACCTGGAGATCGTGTCGATCATGGGCGGCATCGTGCGCGGGTCGGATGTGAACGGCTATGAAATCACCACAAGGCTTGCCGATCTGTGCAACGCGGAACACAGTTTTTTCACCGCGCCGTTATTTGCCGGAAGTGCCGAAAGCCAGGCGATGTTCATGCAGCAGGACATTATCGCGGATATGCTTGACAAGATCCGCTCTTGCGGGGCGGTCGCGTTGGCGACCGGGGATCTGTGCAGTTCGCTGCTGGTCCGCGATGCGCTGCCCAAGGATATTGACGCCGAAGAGCTGCGCGCGTGCGGCGGCGTGGGCGACATTATCGGGCATGTGCTTGATGAGAATGGTGCGCTTATCGACCATCCGGTGAATCAGCGCGTTATCGGTGTTTCGCTGGAGGACCTGACGGCGATACCCAACGTGATCCTTGCCGCGGGGGGCGCGCATAAGGTGCCGGTAATAACGGCGGCGCTACGGCGCGGTTTTGTGAACACGTTGGTGACGGATGAGGACACGGCCCGCGCATTGCTTGAAAACTCGACAGTGGCGCGGGACACTGATTGAACAGGTTCAGTTTAGACGGGGGTAGCGATGCCGATTGCACTGGTATTGGAAGAAAAGAACAAGCTGGCGCTGAGGGACATTGCCCTGCCAGATGATGTGGGGCCGGGTGACGTGCGGATCGCCGTGGATACGGTCGGTGTCTGCGGTAGCGATGTGCACTATTACACGCATGGAAAGATTGGCCCCTTTGTCGTCAACGCGCCGATGGTTCTGGGCCACGAGGCCGCGGGCATTGTCACGGAACTGGGCGAGGGCGTGTCACATCTGGCGGTCGGGGATCGCGTCTGCATGGAGCCGGGTATTCCCAACATGGCCTCCAAGGCCACTAAGCTGGGTGTCTATAATGTCGATCCCGATGTGCGGTTCTGGGCCACGCCGCCGGTGCATGGATGCCTGACGCCGTCGGTGGTCCATCCCGCTGCCTTCACCTATAAACTGCCCGAGAATGTGAGTTTTGCCGAGGGTGCGATGGTCGAACCCTTTGCGATCGGAATGCAAGCGGCAACCCGTGCCCGGATCAAGCCCGGCGATGTGGCGCTGGTCACAGGGGCTGGCCCAATCGGAATCATGGTGGCGCTGGCGGCTTTGGCGGCGGGATGCTCCAAGGTTTATATCTCTGATCTGGTCGATGAAAAGCTGGGCGTTGCCGCAAATTACGGGAATATCCACCCGATCAACGTGACCAGGGACAACGCGGCAGAGGTCGTGCGCGCGGGCACGTCTGGCTGGGGCGCTGATGTGGTCTTTGAATGTGCGGGGGCGGCAAAATCGGTGCAGACAGCGCTGGAGGCAGTGGCACCTGCGGGCTGCGTGGTTTGGGTCGGGATGCCGGTGGATCCGGTCCCGGTGGACATCGTGCTGGCCCAATCCAAGGAAATCCGCATGGAAACGGTGTTTCGCTATGCAAACATGTATGATCGCGCGATAGAGCTTTTGGCGTCTGGCAAAGTTGATCTCAAACCGCTGATCTCGGCCACATTTGCATTCTCCGACAGCGTGAAAGCCTTTGATCGCGCCGTCGAGGCGCGCCCGACCGACGTCAAGATACAGATCAGCATGCAGGACGCCTGAGCGATGGTCCCGTCCCGAGAGAGACTGGCAGAGCGGGTTCTGGACGAATTGCGGCCGGGTCTGGGCAAAGCCGTTCTGGATCAGATCGACAACCTTTCAACGGAACTGACCGGTGCCGGCCGTATCGTCTGCTACGGCGTCGGGCGCGAGGGGTTGATGATGAAGGCGCTGGCAATGCGCCTGTTTCATCTGGGCCTTGATGCGCATGTGGCGGGCGACATGACAGTGCCGCCGGTTGCGGATGGCGACGTGCTGTTCATAAGCGCGGGCCCCGGTGATTTCTCGACAGTTGCGGGCTTGGCACAGGTCGCGCGGAACGCGGGCGCAAGGGTGCTGTGCATTACGGCGACGCCTGACGGGGCTGTGCCGCTGAAAGCGGATTTGGTAATCCATCTGCCCGCGCAGACCATGGCGTCGGATCAGGGGGTAACTGACAATTCTGTGTTGCCGATGGGATCATTATTCGAGGTGCTGATGCTGGTGTTCTTTGAATTTCTGGTTCTGGATCTGCGCGACCGTCTGGCCCTGTCACCAGAGGCGATGCGCGCCAATCACACCAATCTGGAGTAGACCATGTCGGACTGGGAAACCCGATTTAGCCTTGCCGGGCGCACGGCGCTTGTGACGGGCGCATCGTCGGGGATCGGCTTTGCCATCGCCGAGGTGTTTGCCGATGCAGGCGCGGATATCATCGGTCATGGGCGGGATCGTGACAGGTTGTCGGAACTGGGCCGGATCGTGTCGGCACGGGGACGCAAATTTACGGCTGTGACGGGTGATCTGGCCTGCGCGGATGAAACTGCCGGCATCGCCAAAGCAGCATTGGCAGGTGCAGCGGGACACATCGACATTCTGGTCAATTCGGCCGGGATCGCGGTCACCGGGCCCGTGACCACCTATGCCATTGAGGATTGGGCACGGACGATGGCCGTGAATTTGACAGCCCCCTTTGTGCTGTCGCAGGCTTTGCTGCCCGGAATGATGGCGCGCGGATCGGGGAAGATCATCAACATTTCGTCGCAGACCGGCGTTATCGCGCTGCAAGACCATGCGGCCTATGCCACCTCAAAGGGCGGGCTGAACGCCCTGACCAAATCGCTGATGGTCGAGGCCGCGCCACATAACGTACAGGTCAATGCGATCTGCCCGACCGTGGTGATGACTGAGATGGGCAAACAGCTTTGGTCCGCGCCCGAGAAGAAAGACCCGTTTATCGCCCGCACACCACTTGGGCGTTTCGGGGAACCGGTCGAGATTGCGGATATGGCGCTTTATCTCGCCTCAACCGCTTCGGACCTCGTGAACGGGGCCATCATGATGATCGAAGGCGGTCATTCCAGCATTTAGGGAGCAGTCGAAATGAATGATCTGAACGGCAAGGTTGTTGCCATCACAGGCGCGGCCTCTGGCATCGGTCTGGCTTGCGCGCGGGAATGTCTGGTTGCAGGTGCGCGGGTGGCGCTGATCGACAGCAACGAGGCTGCGGTGCAGAAAGCCTGTGCAGAGCTTGGCGCAGGCACCTATCCGGTGGTGACCGATTTGTTGAACCCGGAGAGCGTCGCGCAGATGCTGCCGCAGATTTTGGCACAGGCCGGCAGGCTGGATGTGTTCCACGCCAATGCGGGGGCCTATGTGGGGGGCGACGTTCTTGAAGGCGATCCGGATCAATGGGACAGGGTGCTGAACCTCAACATCAACGCGGTGTTCCGATCGGTCCATGCCGTGCTTCCGCATCTGGCGGCGCAGAAATCCGGCGATGTCATTTTTACCAGCTCTGTCGCCGGGGTCGTTCCCGTCGTATGGGAACCGATCTATACAGCGTCCAAACATGCGGTGCAGGCCTTCACCCACACAGTGCGTCGGCAAATGTCCAAACACGGGGTGCGGGTGGGTGCGATCCTGCCGGGGCCTGTTGTCACGGCGTTGCTGGATGACTGGCCCAAGGCCAAGATGGATCAGGCGCTGGCCGAAGGCAGCCTGATGCAACCCAAGGAAGTTGCGGATTGCGTGGTTTTCATGCTGACACGGCCGCGGAACGTGACCATTCGCGATCTGGTCCTTCTGCCCAATGCTGTGGATCTGTAGATGACCGGACCTTATTTTGTAGGTGTTGATGTCGGAACCGGCAGCGCGCGCGCCGGGCTGTTCGATGCGGCAGGCACCTTGCTGGCCAGCCGGAAGCGCGACATTCAGATGTGGCGTGATGCGGGCGATATCGCCGAACAATCGTCCGACGACATCTGGGCCGCTGTCTGCCATGCGGTACAAGACGTGATGGCGCAGACGGGGATTGATCCCGAGCAGGTCGCGGGCCTTGGCTTCGATGCGGCCTGTTCGCTGGTGATGCTGGATGCGCAGATGCAGCCGCTCTCGGTCAGCTTGACCGAGGATGCCGCGCGCAACGTGATGGTCTGGATGGATCACCGCGCCATGGATCAGGCCGCGCGGATCAACGCCACAGGCCATTCGGTGCTGGACTATGTCGGTGGGCGCATTTCACCGGAAATGCAAACGCCCAAGCTTCTGTGGCTCAAGGAAAACCTGCCTGACCGTTTTGCATCCGCAGGGCAATTTTTCGACTTGCCCGACTTTTTGACATGGGTCGCGACCGGGTCGTTGACGCGTTCCGCCTGCACCGTAACCTGCAAGTGGACCTATCTGGCCCATCAAGACAAGTGGGCTTCCAGCTATTTCCACCAGATCGGATTGAGCGAATTGGCAGAGGAGGATTACGCGCGCATTGGTCAGATAATCGTCGCCCCCGGCAGTCCTTTGGGCCGCGGGTTGACCAAGAAGGCAGCGGAGTCCCTGGGCTTGCGTCCGGGCACGCCCGTCGGTGCAGGGCTGATTGACGCCCATGCTGGTGGCATAGGCACCGTTGGTGCAGACCGTGATGCCGGGGCAGAGGCGACAATGGCCTATGTCTTTGGAACCTCGGCCTGCACGATGGCGTCGTCTGCGCAGGCGCATTTTGTACCGGGTGTCTGGGGCCCTTATTATTCGGCCATGGTGCCGGGGCTTTGGCTGAGTGAGGGCGGGCAATCCGCGGCCGGCGAGGCCATTGCGCATCTGATCGCCACACATCCCGCCCGTGCCGAAGCCAAGTCTCGTGCCGACGCCGCCGGGCAAAGCATCCAAAGCTATCTTCTTGGCGAAGCACAGCGTCGATGTCCTGACCTGAGTTCCGCCGTCACCCTGGCAGGTGCTCGCATCATCGTTCCTGATTTTCTGGGCAACCGCGCGCCCCATGCCGATCCCCACGCAACAGCGGTGGTGTCCGGTCTGACAATGGCGACGGATTTCGAGGACATGCTGGCAACCTATGTGGCGGGGGTCTTGGGCGTCGGCTATGGGCTGCGCCAGATCATCGAAGCTCAGCGCGCCCACAATGTGGCACCGCGCGCGCTGGTGATCAGCGGCGGGGCAGGCGAAAGCGATATGATGAAGCAGCTTATGGCGGATGCGGGTGGATTGCCGATCCTGTCAACCACCTGTTCAGCGCCGGTGCTGCTGGGGGCGGCAATGCTGGGGGCCGTTGCCTCTGGCCATCATGCGACATTGCAGGATTGCATGGACAGCATGTCCCATATCGGCGCGCGGTTTGACCCTGCCGGGGGCCATATCGCCGCGCAACACGAGCTGCGCTTTGCAGCTTATCAAAGCCTTCAAGAGGTCGAGAGGGATTTGCGGGCGCGTTTGGCAAAGCTTGAAGGGCAGGAGGGTCTGTGATGCAGCAAATTGGCGTGGGCAGCGATAGCTAGTCGTTGCCCTGGGGGTGCCACTGATGTCATGGGCATGGCGATATGGCGTCGATCGCACCAGACCACACTTCTGGATACGTCTTAAACGGCCAGAGGTCTGTTCGTCCATCGGGCAGTCTGACCGAATTTCAGAAAATGACACCTTTGCGCAGGATGAAGCACCCAAAAGGGCGGTCCTCGCTGCATTGCACAACGGCAAAGCTGCCCCCGGCGCGGCGATAAAAGGCCTGACGTTCGATGCTTGATAAAATTCCGCCCTCCGGCAAGCGCGGTGTCAGCACGTCCCAGACGGCCTGATGCACCTCTGACATGGTGTCAGGCTGATCGTCGATTTCCATGCGCAGGACGGAATGCGTGTGGAACGTGTCCAGTGGCATCAGGCGGGTAATCAGATCGGCCACGATGGTTGCGTCATGGCCGGGATAATGGATCACGTCCTTGACCAGACAGCCTGCGGCCGACCACTGCGCCGGATAGTTTCTATCTGCGATCACGATCTCGTCGCCATGCCCCATCCGCGCAAGCGTGTAGAGCAATTCGGGTGTCGTTCGTGGGTCCAGTCCGATCAGCATTGGGGCGCTCCGTTCCTGTTGGGGGTCCGGCCCGGAAACTGTCAGGGCCGGATCAGTTTGCATCAGCGCGCGGGCAGGGCCATCCAGTCGGCCATCGCCACATCGGCATGCTGGAACTGGGGCATCTTCGCGCCCAGATCTTCCATATTGCGGATGTCATTGTCGTTCAGGAAGGTCTGCGTGATCAGGGTGGGCGGCACCACCACGGAGGCTCCCGGATCCTCACCCGTCAGCATCAAGGCCAGTGCCCGGACCGAAACCTCTCCCACCACGGACGGGTTCGTGGCCACGGTCGCTTTCCAGGCGCTGCCCGGTTCCCGCATCAGGGCGATATCCGCGGTCGAGACGTCGGCGGAATAGATGCTCAAGTCACCACTCAGGCCCAGCTCGTCCGCGGCGATTTTCACGCCTTTCGCAAACTCGTTAAAGGGCGCGAAAAATACCGAGATGTTGGGATTGGCCTGAAGCGCCGCGCGCGCCTGATTGGCGTTGGCGTTGGCAATCGGATTGTCGAGCGTGCCGACCCGCGCCGCCTCGGTGATGCCGGGATTGGCCTGCTTGACCTCTTCCCAGGCGACATGGCGACGATCCAGCGGGGCAATGCCCGGAACATAGACATAGCCTGCCGCGAAACTGTCGCCATTGTCGGCAATCGCCTGTTCCAGCGCCAGCTTGCCCAGCAGGTAATCGGATTGTTCGATCTGGGGGATGGCCTCGTTTTCGACATTCACATCGAAGGCCACAACCTTGATGCCCGCATCCACGGCCCGCTGCGCGGCCTCGCGCATGGATTCCGTCAGCCCGTGCTGGATGATGATCCCGTCCACACCCAGCGCAATCGCCTGATCGACCATATCGGCCTGAAGTGCCGCGTCCTGACGGCTGTCCAGCACGCGCAGGTTGACGCCAAGCGCATCAGCCTGGGTTTCGACGCCGGACAGATAGGCCTGAAAAAAGTCGCCCGTGGACAGGTAGCGCACCAGCGCGATGGTCACATCCTCGGGTTTGTCCAGAGGGGCGGGCGCCTCTTGTGCCGTTGCCGCGCCCGCGCCAAGCGCAAGGCTTGCCACGCTCGCCATGGCCATGAAGTGACGTCTTAACATATCGCGTTCTCCCATTCGCTGATGATCAATGTCCCGTGCCGGTACGGCGTGAGGACAGGTAAAATGTGAAGACAAGAGCGGCGACAAGCACGGCCCCCTTGACGAAATCCTGTGTGTAATAGGGCGCGTTCATCATCGTCATGCCTTGCAGCAGGATGCCGACGAACAGCGCGCCAATGGCGGTGCCGAATGCGTTTGGCCGGGCCACACCCAGAACCGCAAACCCGATCAGCGCCGCCGCGACGCTGTCCAGCAGCAGGTTGTTGCCGCTGGCGATGTCGCCGCGCCCCAGCCGTGCGGCCAGCAGAATGCCCCCGATAGAGGCCGTCACGCCAGAGATCATGTAGGCGGCGATCTTGTAGCGGTTGACCGGTGTGCCGACGAGCGCGGCCGCCCGCGCATTCGACCCGATCGCGTACATCAGGCGACCATGCCGGGTGAACCCCAGAAACAGCCAGATCAGCACGGCAATGGCAACGAAGATCACCACGGGCATCGGCAACAGCCGGTCGATCACCACGTCGAAACGATGGCGGCCCAGCCACAGGAACGCGGCCGAGAATGTGCCTTCGGCCACGCTGCCGTCCGGCAGCATCATGCCTGTCGCGATGGAGTTGCCCTGCGTCGGGATGCGCTGCAAGCCGATCAGAAGGAACATCATGCCCAGCGTCGCCAACAGGTCCGGCACCCGGAATTTCACGATCAGCAATCCGTTGATGAACCCGACCAGCGCACCCATCGCAAGGCACAGCGCAACGGCCACAGGGGCCGGATGTTCGAGGATCACCATGGAATAGGCCGACAGCATCAGCGCCGATGTCGCGACCGCCCCGATGGACAGGTCAAACCCGCCGACAACCAGCGTGCAGGTCACACCAAGCGCGAGGATGCCCGTGATCGCCACCGATTGCAGCACGAATGCGGCGGATAATGGGCCAAAGAAGCCCGGTGCCGCGAGGCTGAAATAGACGATCAGCCCGATCAGCAGGATCAAAAAGCCATAACGGATGGCGAAGTCTAGAAGTCGGT
This sequence comes from Primorskyibacter flagellatus, assembly GCF_048268605.1. Lineage (NCBI taxonomy): Bacteria > Pseudomonadati > Pseudomonadota > Alphaproteobacteria > Rhodobacterales > Roseobacteraceae > Primorskyibacter > Primorskyibacter flagellatus. Next base: position 29,296 of record NZ_JBLWVF010000005.1, on the reverse strand, counting down.
CGTTCATGTAGCAGTGCCTGTTGCGATAGGTTTGGCCCCCGAAATATCCGCGACCAGCGCGGCGAGGTCGATGTTCTGGTTTGCGTGCTCGCCGACGATTGCGCCCTCATTCATCACGATGATGCGGTCGGCGAGTTCAAGCGCCTCGTCAATCTCGGCAAGAAAGACCAATGTGGCGCGCCCCGGTGCCGTGGCGCGAATATGGCGACCGATGTCACGACGCGCCCCGATGTCCACGCCCTGAAACGGCTCATCCAGCAGCAGCACCTTCGCGGGTTCCAGCAGCCAGCGGGCGATCATCGCCTTTTGCTGGTTGCCCCCCGACAGCGTGTTGATGCCGTCGCCCACCGACTGACAGACGATACCAAGCTGGTCGACCATCTCTTGCGCCTTGCTGCGTTGTCTGCGGGCCTTGAGGAATGACCCGACGCTGAGACCCTGAAGGAAGGGCAGGGTCATGTTGTCGGCAATGTCGAAAGCCGGGATCACCGCATTTGTGCCCCGGTCCTTCGGGGACATGAACACCCCCTGTGCAACCGCATCCTCGACCGAGCGGGGGGCGTAATCTTTGCCGTTGATGCGGATCTGCCCCTGTGCGGCGCGCGCGATACCGAACAGGATCTCGGCCAGCCGACTTTTGCCGCTGCCCAACAACCCGACAAGCGCCACCACCTCGCCATCATGCGCTGCAAGGTTGATCGGTGCGGCATTGGCGAACAGTTGCAGATCCTGCAATTCGAGAACCGGTTTGGTGCCGTTTTGCACCGCGACATCCACATCGGTCATGCGGTGTCCCAACATCGCCGTGACGGCGGCTTCGTAATCAAGCGGATCCGTGTCGAACACACCAGAGATTGCACCGTCGCGCATCACCACGATGCGGTCTGCAATGCGGCGGATGTCAGACATGCGGTGCGAGATATACAGGATCGCGACGCCCTGATCGCGCAGCCGGTCGATCAGCGCAAAAAGCCGGTCCGCTTCGGTTGCGGACAGCGATGAGGTCGGCTCGTCCAGGATCAGCACTTTCGGGGCGCGGGCCATGGCGCGGGCGATGGCGATCATCTGGCGATCGGCAACCGCCAGGTCGGACACCCGCGCGCGCAGGTTCACGTCGATGCCCATCGCGGCAGCCACCTTGGCGGCCTGGGCGCGCAAGTCGCGTTCGCGCACGAACAGACCGTGACCGCGATCCACCAGACTGTCGAGCATCAGGTTGTTGGCGACGTCCAGATCGGGGATGACGCCGTCATCAATCGATTGATGCACCGTAACGACGCCCTTGCGGATCGCGTCCGCCGCATCTGTCGGCTCGAACGCTGATCCGGCCAGTGTCATGGTGCCGCCATCGGCGTGATGATGGCCACAGATCACCTTGACCAGCGTCGATTTGCCCGCACCGTTCGCCCCCATCAGAACAGTGACGGAGCCCGGCGAAAGGGTCAGGTCGATCTGGCGCAATACATGGTTTTTCCCGAAGGATTTTTGCAATCCGTTTACTTTGAGCGCGTCACCGGCCACTCGCTTCCTCCCGTTGATGGGGCGACGGTAGGCGCGGGGGAATGCATTTGTCAAATGGTTTGACAAAAGTATAAATACGGGGCTACCCAAGACGTGACAGCGCGTCGAAGCAAGAGGGAGACATCGCTGATGAGCGCAGACACGGCGTATGAAGCATTAACCGTGGAGACCTTGCCGAAACGGTTGAAAGACGTGACGGCCCTGACAGCGCAGGTCGGTGAAGATCCGGCATTGTGGCAGGTGGAAGAGGTCGGGGACGGCAATCTCAACCTTGTGTTCATCGTCACGGGCCCCGGCGGTAAAGTCATCGTCAAACAGGCGCTGCCCTATGTGCGCCTTGTCGGCGATAGCTGGCCTTTGCCCCTGTACCGGGCGTTTTACGAATATCACGCGCTGATCCGTCAGGCCGCCCGCGATCCGGGGGCGGTGCCGGCCATTTACCATTTCGACGAGTCGCAGGCGCTGATCATCATGGAGTTTCTGGCCCCGCATGTGATCCTGCGCCGCAAGCTGATCGCGGGCGAACATGTCGCCGGTCTTGCAGAGTTTCTGGGGCGTTACTGCGCACGCACGGCCTTTCGCGGCTCGGAACTGTCGATGAACAGCCCGGACAAGAAAGCGGATGTGGCGCTGTTTGCCGGCAATGTGGAAATCCCCGCCATCACCGAGGCGTTGGTCTTTACCGATCCGTATTTCGATGCAGAGATGAACAGCCATACGAAGGGTCTGGAACCCGTCATTGCAACGCTGCGCGCGGATGTTGCCCTCAAGGTCAAGGCGCAGCAGGCGTTGCAGCGCTTCGTGTCGAATACCGAAACCATGGTGCATGGCGATCTGCATTCCGGGTCCATCATGTCGACGGGTCGCGACAGCCGGGTGATTGACCCGGAATTCGTGCAATACGGCCCGCTGGGATTCGATATCGGGATGCTTTGTGCGAATTTCCTGATGGCCTATTTCAGCCAGCCTGCGCATCGCGGGGCTGACCTTGACGAATATCAGGACTGGATCCTTGGCCTCATCGCGGACACCTGCCGCATTTTCGAGTCGGAGTTTCGCCACCTCTGGGCGACCGAGCGGACGGGCATCCTGTTTCCCGCCGCGCTGTTCGAAGATCAGGGCCATGACAGCACGCCGGCCTGCGACGCCGTTCTGACAGGGCTGTGGTGCGACGCCTGGGCCGTTTGCGGGATCGAGATGCATCGGCGTTGCCTGTCATTGGCACATAATGCCGATTTCGAAGACATCGCCGATATGTCGGTCCGCGCATCGCTTGAGGCCCGGAACCTCTTGATGGGCGCGGAACTGATTCACACGGCAGATACGGTTGCAGATGCGCAGGCGGTTTGCGCCCTTGCACGGGCCTACAATGGAAAGGACGTCTTATGAAGATCGACGGCACGCATTACCGGTCCCTGTGGTGGAACGATGACAAGGACGTTCTGGAAATCATCGATCAACGCTGGTTGCCGCATGAGTTCCGCGTGGATCCTGTGGCGACGATGCAGGATTTTGCGGATGCGATCTACCAGATGCGGGTCCGGGGGGCGCCGCTGATCGGGGCCACGGCGGCCTATGGCATGGCACTCGCGATGGCCGAGGATCCAACGGATACGAATATGGATGCGGCCTGGACGTTTCTTGAGAAGACCCGCCCAACGGCCATCAACCTTCGCTGGGCGCTGGACCGCTGCCGGGCGGCTTTGCGCCCCTTGGCCGAGGCCGACCGCGCCGCAGCCGCGTTGACCCTCGCGCATGAGATCGCCGATGAGGATGTCGAGATCAACCGCCGGATCGGTGAGAACGGTCTTGCCCTGATCCACGAGATCGCCGCCAGAAAACCGGCGGGTGAGCCTGTGCGGGTGCTGACCCATTGCAATGCCGGATGGCTGGCCACCGTGGATTGGGGCACCGCGACAAGCCCGATGTATCATGCCCATGACGCGGGCGTTGCCTTGCATGTCTGGGTGGATGAAACCCGCCCGCGCAATCAGGGCGCGCTGACCGCATGGGAGCTGGGCAAACACGGCGTGCCGCACACCTATATCACCGACAATGCAGGCGGGCATCTGATGCAGCACGGCATGGTGGATCTGGTCATCACCGGAACCGACCGCACCACCCGGCGCGGCGATGTCTGCAACAAGATCGGCACCTATCTCAAGGCGCTGGCGGCACGGGACAATGAGGTGCCGTTCTACGTCGCACTGCCATCGCCGACAATCGACTGGACCGTCAGCGACGGCGTGGCCGAAATCCCCATCGAAGAGCGCAACGCGCAGGAGATCACCCATGTGCAGGGCCTGACAGAGGACGGGCGCATCGGCACCGTGCAGGTCACGCCCGCCGGGACGGACGGGGGCAACCCGGCCTTTGACGTGACGCCGAACCGTCTGGTCACCGGCCTGATCACCGAACGCGGGGTTTGCGAGGCGTCCGAGGAGGGACTGGCCAATCTGTTCCCGGATTTTGCCAGAGCGGCAGAATAGGCGATGCCCATGTCCGTTGGGCCGTTGGGCAAGGCAAAACCCGGTGCCACGGATGTTGCGCGGCTTCCGCCGCGCGACGACACGCCGTTTGTCGAGGCGGCATGGCTTTATTATCACGACGGGCTGAACCAGAACGAGATCGCGGAACGTATGCGGATCAGCCGCGCGTCGGTGGTCAATTACCTCAATGAGGCGCGCGCGCGGGGCTGGGTGCGCGTGCATCTTGACAGCGATGTGTTCTGCGGCCATCGGCTCGCGGCAGAGCTTTGCGCCGTCTACGGGCTGGCCGAGGCGCTTGTGGTGCCCGATGATCCGGTCGATCCCGACGGCGCTGCGGCGAGTGTCGCGCGGGTGACGCGGGCCGCTGCCGACTGGTTTCCCCGACTGCTGGGGCCGGGCGACAGGCTGGGCGTGTCCTGGGGCGCGACCATCTATCAGATGGCGCAGCAATTGCCCAACATGCCGGTGCCGGACCTGACGGTGATCCAGCTTCTGGGGTCGCGCCCCGCCGCACTTGGCTTTGCGGCCGAGGCCTGTACCGCGATGCTGGCGCAACGGCTGGGCGGGCAATGCATCAACCTGCATGTGCCGCTGGTGCTGTCGAGCAAGGCGTTGCGCGACGCGCTGTCAGCCGAACCGGTCGTGCATGATCAGCTTGACGCACTGGCAGGCTGCAACAAGACCGTTCTGGCTTGCGGCACCTGCGATGCCGACGCCCATGTGGTGCGCTCCGGTATCCTGAGCGCTGAAACCATCGCTGATGCCCGTGACAATGGTGCAGTCGGCGTGATCTGTGGCCGGTTGATCGACAGCGCGGGGCAGCCCGTGCCGACCGAGGTTGAGGACCGCATGATCGGCGTGACCCTGGATCAGATGCGCGGCAAGGATATGGCGCTTCTGGTCGCCGCCGGGCCGGGCCGCGCGGCACCTGCAAAGGCGGCCATCAAGGGCGGCTTTGTCACGCATCTCGCGACCAGTACACGGGTCGCGCAAGAATTGTTGGAGATGAACCCATGACGCCTGCACCCCCGCTTCCCGATACCACCGCAACCCGTCAGGCCTTGATCGACGCCTGCCTCTGGATGAACGAACGGCACCTCAACCAAGGCACTTCGGGCAATATCTCTGCCCGGACCCATGACGGTATCCTGATCACGCCGTCCGGTGTGCCGTACGAGGCCCTGTCGCCCGACGCGATGGTCACGATCCCGCTGTCCGGCTTGCCCAAGGACGGCAACCCAAAGCCGTCTTCGGAATGGCCATTCCATCAGGGGATGCACAACGCGCGTCCCGATATGCCGGTGGTTTTGCACGCGCATCCGCCCTATTGCAGCGTGCTTGCGGTACAGCGCCGACAGATCCCGGCGTGCCACTACATGATAGCGGCCTTTGGCGGAAATAATGTGCCGATGACGGATTATGCGCTCTTTGGTAGTCCCGAACTTTGTGCCAACATGGCCCAGATCATGGCGGACCGGCACGGCTGCCTGATGGCCAATCACGGCGCGACGGTTCTGGGCGAAACGATCGACAAGGCCCGTTGGCGGCTGGAAGAACTTGAAACGCTTGCGCGCACCTACCTGTTCAGCAGCATCGGCGGAGAGGCGCAGATCCTGTCGGATGCCGAGATCGCAGAAGTGCTGGTCGCGTTCCAAAGCTACGGGCCGCGAGAGGCAGACAACACAGAAGACTAAGGAAGCATAACATGCAGTATCGCACCCTAGGCCAGACCGGTCTGAAGGTTTCCGCTCTTACGATGGGCACGTTCACATTCGGCGGGCGCGGGGCCTTCGGGCGCGCCGCCAGTCAGGATGTCAGCGATGCACGGCTGCTTGTCGACACCTGCATCGACAACGGCATCAACCTGTTCGACAAGGCGAATATGTATTCCACAGGACTGTCCGAGGAAATTCTGGGCGAAGTGCTGGAAGGCCGATATGACAACATCCTTGTCACCTCGAAGGCGCGGATGCCGATTGGCGACGGCCCGAACGATGAAGGCCTGTCGCGCTGGCATCTGATCCGCGAATGTGAACGCTCGCTCAAACGGCTGCGCACCGATCATATCGACATCTACTACATGCATGAATGGGACGGCCTGACCCCTGTCGAGGAAACCATGGAGGCACTGGATACGCTGATCCAGCAGGGCAAGATCCGCTATGCGGGATGTTCCAATTTTTCAGCGTGGCATGTGATGAAATCTCTGGCCGCTGCACCGCGCCACTCCAGCCGATTTGCCACCCAGCAGATCCACTATACGATCGAGGCACGCGAGGCGGAATATGAGCTTTTGCCGCTGTCGGTCGATCAGGGGCTGGGCGTGCTTGTGTGGTCGCCTTTGGCAGCTGGCCTTCTGTCGGGCAAGCACCGTCGGGGTGCGGGTCCGGCCGAAGGATCGCGGCAGGCTGCGGGCTGGGACGAGCCACCGATCCGCGACACCGAGCGGCTTTGGAACATCGTCGATGTGCTGGTTGAAATCGGCGAGGCGCATGATGTCGAGGCGGCTCAGGTCGCGCTGGCCTGGCTTCTGACCCGTCCGGCGATCGCGTCACTGGTTGTCGGCGGCCGCAGGGTGGAACAGTTCGAGCGTAATTTCCGTGCCGTGGATCTGGTGCTGTCCGAAGACGAGTTGACCCGCCTCAACGATGTCAGTCGTCTGCCGCTGGTCTATCCTTATTGGCACCAGCACAATTTTGCGCGCCCCCGTTTCAGCGCCGCCGATCAGGCCCTGCATGCGGATTACGCCGACCGGTATTATGGCGGGGACGATCCGCTGGTCTAAGGCAAAGCGGTCCGGGCAGGGTCCGGACCGCATCTTCAGCCACAGCGATGTTCGGCTTTCCCGTTTGGCAGCGGTTTTACTGTCCGGTCGCCGCCTTGACCACGGACTGCATGGCCAGCATGCCGGGATCGTCCAATCCGATGCTTTTTTCACCGAATATGCGGGCGCGTCCAACCGTGGCGGGCTTGTCGCGGAAATCGTCCAGCGCCTTGTCTGCGGCTTGGGCGGCCGCGCGCGCCATTTCCCCGGCATCCGCCTCGGCCGTAGCGCGCGAAACATAGTCCAGACTGTCCAGCACGGTCTTGCCGCCCAGTTCCGCCTTGCCGCGTTCCTTCATCTTGTCACGCGCACCCGCGATCAGGTCCGGAACGTCGGCCGCGTCAATCGACTGCGCGCCGCGCAGGGTTTTGGCGGCGCTCATCAGCCCGGTGGCCATCAGCGTGCCGTAGGATGATCCCGATGATTTGGTGAAGGCCTGCGCGCATTGAAACAGCGCCATACCGATATCGTCGGGCAAGTCGTCCTTCATGGCGCTGATGGCGCGCATGCCGCGGGTCATCGTGACCCCCAGATCCCCATCCCCCAAGGCACCATCGGCGGTGTTGAGCATGTCGAAATCGCGTTCCATCGCCGCCGCGACGCGGTCAATGGCGGCCAGAAGCATGTCACGGGTGATCGTCATCCCACCCTCCAGAACGCGCAGTCGCAGGGGGCTTGCAGCAGGCTTTCCAACTCCTCATCCAGCTTGCACAGGGTGAAGGAGGCACCCGCCATCTCCATCGAGGTGGCATAGCGTCCGACCAGCGGCATGACGATTGTCGCGCCTGCATCCTCCAGCCGGGCCTTCACGGTGCGATAGAGAATATACAGCTCTTCCGGCGGGGTCGCGCCCAGAGAATTGACCATGACCGAAACTCGGTCGCCGCTGGAGATTGGCATATCGGCCAGCAGCCGATCCATCATCTCACCGGCGATCTGGTCCGCCGTTTGCAGCTTGCCGCGCCAGACACCCGGCTCACCGTGGATGCCCATGCCCATTTCCATTTCGTCATCGGCGATCTCGAAGGTGGGTTTGCCGGCTTGCGGGACCGTACAGGGCGACAGGGCCGCCCCGATCGAGCGGCAGGCATCGGCGGCTTTCTGCGCCACGGCGGTCACGCCCTCCAGATCGCGGCCTTCCTCGGCGGCAGCACCGGCCATTTTGAAGGCGTAGACCATGCCAGCCACGCCGCGACGCTTTTCATGCTCCTCGCGTGGGGCAGAGGCCACGTCATCGGCCAGCAGCACGGTGGAGCAGGTGATGTCCTCAAATTCCACCAACTCTCCGGCCATGTCGAAATTCATCACATCGCCGCCGTAATTGCCGTAGAGCCGCAGCACGCCCGCGGCGCTATCGGCCACGCGGATCGCATCGGCCATCTGTTCGGCAGAGGGCGAGGAAAACACATCCCCAATCGCGCAGGCATCAAGCAGACCCGTGCCCACATAGCCGGTAAAGACGGGCAGGTGGCCCGATCCGCCGCCCGTGACGATGCCGACTTTGCCATCCTTGCCCGGTTTTGCGCGGGCGACGACCTTGCCGCCGTCGCCATGCAGGCGGTAATATTCGGGATGTGCGGCAACCAGCCCCTCCAGCATCTCGTCTACATAGTGTTCCGGATTGTTGAGTATCTTTTTCATCATGTCCTCCTCCCGTAGGGGACCGGTGTTTATTTTGAAGGTTTCAGACTGCCGCGCAGGGCGGTGACGGCATGTGTGTTGATGACCATGACCAGGATCAGCAGCGCGCCCCAGATCAGCTCGCGCGCAAAATTGGACACCTGAAGCATGTTCAGGCCACTGGACAGGAACTGCATGGACAGCACCGCCAGCACGACACCGATGACGCGCCCGTAGCCGCCATAGGGGTTCACCCCGCCCAACACGGCGATCAGCACCGCCAGCAGCAGGTAGGACGACCCGTAATCGGCCTTGGCCGAATTGGCGCGGCTCATCACGATGAGGCCCGCGATGGACGAGAACACCCCCGCGCTCATGTAGACCTTGAGAAGCACCCGGTTGACATCAATCGCGGCATAAAGCGCGGCCATCGGGTTGGCCCCGTACATCGTCACTCGCAGTCCGAACGCAGTTCGTGTCAAGATCAGGTGCAGCAGGACGGCCAGCAGGACAAACAGGATCAGCGGCACGGGAATGCCTGCAAGCGTCGCGTTTCCGATCAGCGCAACGGTGCCCGGAAATCCCATCACAGCGCTGCCGCCGGTCATGGCAACGGCAAAACCGGTAAAGACCAGACCCGATCCAACCGTGGCAAGAATGGGCGGCAGGCCAAAGAATGCGATCAGGGATCCGTTGATGAGCCCGGCAATGGCCCCGATACACAGCGCCGCCGTGACGGCGACGGCAAGCCAGATGGCCGATTGCGAGGCGGGCATCTCGGCATCCGAGAATTGCGTCAGAATCAGGGCGGCCACCACCGCCGACAGGTTGGCGACCCCCACCACCGACAGGTCGATGCCGCCGGTCATCATGGCGATCGTCATGGCCAGCGCCAGAATTGCAAATTCCGGAAACTGAAACGCCATGGAGGTCAGGTTCTGCGTTGACAGGAAGCGGTCCGGCGACAGGACGGACATCAGCCCAAAGACAAAGACCGCGATGACCAGCAACCGGAATTCCGGGGCGGCGGTGACGTCTTTCATGGATGTGTGTGTAGACATGATACCCTCATCCTGCCTGTGCTGCGGTCCGCTTGGCGCGATAGGCGGGAATGCCTGTGCCCAGCAAGATCAGGATGCCGATTGTGACGGATTGCCATGTGGTCGGAATGCCAACCACGATCAGGCTGTTCTGGACGATGACGATCAGGGCGACACCCAGCATCGTTCCGGTCAGCGTGCCGTACCCCCCGATCAATCGCGCCCCGCCCAGAACCACGGCAGCGATCACCGACAGTTCCAGCCCGACCAGCGAGAACGGGTCTGCCATACGCCCGACCGCCCCGTGAATGATGCCCGCAAGGCCCGCCAGAGCGCCGACATAGACATAGACAAAGAACTGGGTCCATTTGACATTGATGCCGATGCGCCGCGCGCTTTCGACCGATCCGCCGATGGCATAGATCGACCGGCCCAGCATGGTCTTGCGCAGGATGAACCATGTCAGGACGATCACGAACACAAGCGCAAGCACCGCCCAGGGGATCGAGTAGAAATTCCCCGCCTCCGTGGTGCCTCGCGCAAGAACGCCGCGTGAGAAATCGCGCATCGAGGGCGGCAGGTTCGAAATCCGTTGCGAGCCGATAAAGGTCAGCAGAAAGCCGCGAAAGATCGACAATGTGCCAAGCGTGACGATCAGCGTTGGAAGGCCCAGAAAGGCGATGAAAAACCCGTTGATCGCGCCTAATCCGGCACCGATCAGGACCGCGATCACGAAGATCATCGGCCAGGGTATGTCGGGCCAGATGGCCAGCGCCAGTACGGTGGATGAATACATCGCGACAACGGCCACTGCGGTAAAACTGACATCGATCCCGCCCGAGACCAGCACCAGCATCGCGCCCACGGCCAGAATGCCGATCACGATAGAGGCGCGCAGCAGGTCCGACACGGTCGTGATGCTGAAGAACCGCGGATCCGACAGCGTTGCGAGAACGCAGAACAGCACGATCACACCGGCGACCAGCGTTTCGTTGCGGCTCCAGAAATCCTTGGGAAGAAGGTTGGTCATGAGGCAAGCCTCTGGGCAAGAGCGTCTTCGGTTACCGATTTGCCGTCCAGCGCGTCGATAATACGGCCGTCGCGCATCACCAGGATGCGGTGACAGGTGGCCAGCAGCTCGGGCAGGTCGTCCGAGATCACGATAATCCCGATGCCTTCGCTTGCCAGATCGCGGATGATGCCGTGTATATCGGCCTTCGATCCGACATCGACGCCGACACTGGGGCCGTTCAGGATCAGGACGCGGGGCGCGCGTGACAACCACCGCGCCAGTGCGACCCGCTGCTGGTTCCCACCCGACAGGGATTTTACCGGGGCTTCGACATCCGGTGCCTTGACCTTGAGCCGACGAAGCCAGTCCGATGCCTCCTCGGTCAGACCCTGCATGTTAAGAAATCCACCGCTGCTATGCGCATCGAGACGCCCGACAGCGACGTTGCGCAGGATGGACTGACCGAGAAACAGGCCTTCGGTCAGGCGGTCCTCGGGCACATAGCCGATCCGCGCCATCGACGCCGATTGCGGATCGCCCAGCGGCACTGGCTTGCCATCGACCGTGATGCTGCCTGCGTCCGGAGAGACCAAACCGAAGAGCGCCTTGGCCACAGAGGTGCGTCCGCATCCCAGCAGGCCGGTGATGCCCAGCACTTCGCCGGTCTTCAGCTCGAAATCAATGTCGGAGAACGACCCTGCCTTGGTCAGCCCCTGAACCTGCATCAGGGTCTGTGCCCCGGCGGTCACGTCGCTGGGCGGCATTTCGGGGACGTCGCGGCCGGTCATGTGATAGGTCAGCGATTGCGTATCGAACTCGGATGCAGGCCCCTCGGCAACCTTCTTGCCGTTGCGAAGCACCACCACCTTTTCCGACACGTCGAGCACTTCGGCCAGTTTGTGGCTGACGAAAATCACCGCGACGCCTTCTTCCTTGAGCATCCGGATGATGCCCTGAAGGCGGCGAACTTCTTTCTCGGTGAGCGCCGTGGTGGGTTCGTCCATGATGATCAGCTGCGCCTTCGATGCCAATGCACGGCAAATCGCGACCAACTGTTTTTGCGCGACGGGCAGGGACTCGACCCGTGCATCTAGGTCGATCTGCACGCCGATCCGCTCCAGCGCGGCGCGGGCAATCTTGCGCACGGCACCGGTTTTGAAGAACCTCTGATGGGTCGAAAGCTGGGTGGCGAAGGCGATGTTCTCGGCCACGCTGAGATTCGGAAACAGCGAGAAATCCTGAAAGATCACCATGACGCCAGCCGCTGCCGAAATCCGCGGATTGAGCGTCGGATGCTCCTGACCGGCGATGCGGATCGTGCCTTCGGTGGCAGGCTCCACGCCAGAAATGATCTTGATAAGCGTCGATTTCCCGGACCCGTTTTCACCGGCCAGACAGACGGCCTCGCCGGGCTGCACGGTGAAATCGACAGAGTCGAGCGCTGTAACGCCGGCGTAGCGTTTGGTGATCGCTCGCAGGTCGATAAACGCGGTGTCATGGTCTGAGGACATGAACAACCAACTTGATTTGAGTGTAGTTGAAAAATGGGGACGGCCCGCAAGCCGCCCCCGGATGCGACAGGATCAGAACGGATATTCGCTCATGTTTTCCTTGTTCACGTTCACCCAAGCCTGGCCGAAGATGACCTTGCCATCGAGTTTCACATTCTCATAGCCAGTCAGGCCAAGATCCATGCCGTCGGTGACTTCTTCACCGTTCAGCAGCATGACCGCGATCTTGTTCATCGCTTCGCCTGCAACGGCCGGATCCCAGAACCCGATGCCGTCCACGGCACCGGTTTCAAGATACTGACCGGCGATCGACGGCAGCGAAGTGCCGAAAATGCAGGTATCGTCTTCCATGCCGCGTTCTTCAATGGCGCGGCCAACACCCGCCACGTCGGTCGAGGCTGATCCCTGCATGCCCTTGATATCCGGGAAGGCGCGCAGAACCTCTTGCGCCTTGGTATAGGCTTGTTCGGCGTCGTCGAATGTTTCGTTCTTGTCACCGACCAGCGTCATGTCGGGATAGTTGGCTTCCTGATGGGCGATTGCGCCATCGACCCACTGGTTGTGGGTTTGCGATGTCAGCGAGCCGACGAACACGGCATATTCGCCTTCACCGCCCATGCAGGTGGCAAGCTGTTCCATCAGGTTTGCGCCGAAATCCTCGTTCACGAAGGCCTCAAGATCGTAGGTGGTGTTTTCCTGTGCCGCCGCCTCGTGGGTGACCACGGCGATGCCCGCCTCCATGGCGCGACCCAGTACCGGTTCCAGCGCCTCTGGGGACATCGGGACAACGGCCAGCGCGTCAACACCCTGGGCGATCATGTCCTCGATCAGCGCTACTTGCTGCTGTGGATCCGCCTGCGCGGGGCCAACCTGAAACGCGTTCATGCCGGTGTCTTCCGCGAACTTGTTCACGCCTTCTTCCATGCGGTTGAACCACTGGATGCCCGCGATCTTGACCACGGTGGCAATGTTCTTGGAGTGGCTGTCCGCTGTTGCCTGAGTGCCTAGAAAGGCGGTCGATACAAGCGCAGCACTGGCAAGCAGTTTGATCTTGGTCTTCATGTCTCTCTCCCTATGCCCGCCTTTTGCGGGTCATTGACTTGGACCACGAGGAAACTCATCGACCCAAGCAGAATATGTTACTTCGAACCTCCGACGAAAGGGCCGCAGCCGCTAGGCCCGGCGCGCTTTCAACACTTGTGCATTGACTGCACGTTTGTGACTATATTAGCATCATTTCGTCGGTCAAGCCATTTTGTCGTTGGAAATCCAAGGAGTCTCGGACGCGCGATGATGCTGCAGAAACGCCAGGCTGATGACGATATCGCACAGGCAGCGTGGCTTTATTACGTTGGCAATCTCAGCCAGCAGGAGGTCAGCAAGCGGCTGGGCATTTCGCGCTTCAAAGTGCTGCGTATGCTGGCCGACGCGCGCGAACAGGGGTTGGTGCGTATCACCGTCGAACATCGAACCTCGCGCACTTTGGCACTGGCCGATCAACTGGTTGACGGGTTTGGCCTGCAAGAGGTGCAGGTCGCGCCCACAGGGGCTGCGACCGATGATGACGTCATGTCGCGCCATGCGGTTGCCATCCTTGCAAGCGGCTATCTTGCCCGGATCGCCGGGGCCGACAGCCAGGCCACGGTCGGGCTGGGGTGGGGGCGCACGCTGTCCGCCATGGCAGACAACCTGACAGGTGTGCGCAACACGGGCCTGACCTTTGTGTCGCTGATGGGGTCTGTAACCTATGCCTCACATACCGCCCCCGGCGATGTCTGCGTCAGGCTGGCGGCACAGACCGGAGGACGGGCAATTCTGCTGCCTGCGCCTTTTGTGACAGACAGTGCAGTTGCCTGTGAGGGGATCATGTCACAGCGTCTTGTCCGCGAGGCGATGGATGTCGCCCGCAAGGCCGATCACGCGCTGATGAGCGTCGGCGAATGCCGCGAAGGCGCGATCCTGTTCGACAGCGATATCTTCACCGCGGATCAAATCCAGCAGCTTGTTGATGCACAGGTGGTTGGCGATTGCTGCGGTGTCTTTTACAAGGCGGATGGCACCGTCGCGGATATAGAGCTGAACCGCTGCACACCCTGCGTGCAGCCTGCCGACATGGCGAAGATGGATACGGTCCTTCTTGCCGGTGGCGTCGGTAAATTGGCATCGACACTGGCGGTGCTGCGCGCCGGGTTTGTCAAGAAACTACTGATTGACGAAGGGCTTGCCGTGGCGCTTGTGCAGGCCAGAAAGGATCTGGGAGGATAATATGGAAGGCTTCGGTGTTCATACGAGCATGTGGACCATGACATGGGACAGGGCGGGCTGCGAGAGGGCTGTCACCAAGGCGAAATCCTATGGCATGGATTTCCTTGAAATTGCGCTGCTCGATCCGCCAAGCGTCGATGCTGCGCATAGCCGTCAGATGCTGGAGGCTGCAAAGATGCGCGCGGTTTGTTCGCTGGGCCTGCCGCAAGAGGTATGGGCCTCGCATAACCCCGATGGCGCGGTCGATTTCCTGACCGTGGCGCTGGATAAATGTGCTGCAATCGGCGCAGAGGCATTGTCCGGCGTGGTTTACGGCGGCATCGGCGAACGGACGGGCCAGCCGCCGACGCAAGCCGAGTTGGATAACGTGGCGGATGCAATGGCCCGCGCGGCGAGACACGCAAAATCACTGGGCCTGCTGTTCGGAATCGAGCCGGTCAACCGCTACGAGACCCATCTGATCAATACCGGCTGGCAAGCGGTCGAGATGATCGAACGCATCGGCGCGGACAACATATTTGTTCATCTCGACACCTACCATATGAACATCGAGGAAAAGGGCATCGCGCAAGGCATCATCGATGCGCGTGACCACCTGCGCTACATCCACCTGTCGGAATCCGATCGGGGAACGCCGGGGGCGGGAACAATCGCTTGGGACGAGATTTACAGTGCGTTGCGCGCGATCGGTTTCAAAGGGGGACTCGCGATGGAGAGCTTTATCAACATGCCGCCCGCGCTTGCAAACGGCCTGTCCGTCTGGCGGCCTGTCGCGTCCGGCGAAGCCGAAGTGATGGAGAACGGCCTGCCATTCCTGCGAAACAAGGCCCGCCAATACGGATTGATCTGACGGGTTCAGACGGACGGCGCGTTCGGTGACAGGCTTCAGATGCCTGACCACCGGGAGCGCCCATGTTTCGGCGATGTCACGACGATGAAAGGTTTCGCTAGGGCAACGACATCTGCATTTGATCTGGACCCGGCTCCCACCGGAGAGAAGCTTGTTTGTATTGGCTATTCCGTGTGCGCGGAGTAGTCCAGAAGGGACAGATCGGGGGATATCGGCATGTCAGTAAACGTTCAAAACTGAGCCGGTTTCAGCGATTAAATCTACCTCCCTATGTGGTGCAAAGCGCCCAGTCGGGCCACCCTCATGTAGCGGATCCGTCTGGGGGCTTTGCTTGCGCGAGGTTTATGTTTTTCCGCGTTGCTTGCTTTGTGCGAACCGCTATGAGGTGTTGCCCGTTTCGATGATGGCACAATGATGGCGTGCGCGATCCGGAAGCGCTGTTGTCATTTTGGCATCGCCGAAGACAGTGGCCCATTCCCTGAATCTCAGATTTGTGGTGATGACGACGCTTGTCTTCTCGCAACGCTTTCTAAGCAGCTGAAAAAAAACAGCGCGCTGCCTGATGTACTGACCGGCAGGTAGCCGAGGTCATCATCACCGCCGTCGCCAGAAAGCTGGTCACCATCGCTAATGCGTTGTGCAAGAGCCGTCAGAAATGGGCAGCCACGACGACCTGACAGATACAGTTGCTAATGGTTCCCATGGGGATTTCCTCTCCGATGTGTGTTTCGATATCCGGGAAATCGGCTCAGGAACCGTTCGGCGGTTGGATCCATGCTCAAGGTTCGATAACTCACCGCTGTTGCGTTGACGTGGGCTTGTGTCGCTGCGGGAACTTGCCGCCGTTTCCATTATGGAAAAACGGCGCGGAGGATCGCGAGCGCGGCGTTGTAACATTTCGGGTTTGGTGCAACATTTTGTTGCGCCGGGGGCAAGAACGGGGGCAAACACGCCCAAACAGAGAAAGACCGAACGGATGGCTGAGCAGGAATACCCAATAAAACAAGGGAAATCGGACGTTTCCCGCGCCGCTCGCCTATCCATCGCACCCATGATGGATGGTAGCGATTTTAGCATGATATCAGTATGTTGCGGGGTGCCGTGTGCAGCGTATGTTCATGTTTCGATCGCGTGATTTCGCACTGCGTCGAGGGCATTTCGGCGCGTTGGCGGGTTTTGGTTTCCTCGGGGTTTTTGGCGGGCCCCGGGGACGAGAAGTCTATGGTGGCTAGTTCGCAGGAGCTGCATGTGCTTCTGAAAGCAGTCGTTCGAAGTGGGCGGCAGTCAGATCTGCTCCGCGGGACAAACGCGCCTTTTGCTACTGTGGCTATTGCTGGCGCAGAATGCCTTCGCTCTTGCGGCACGGTATGTTCGGCAATGCGGCAGATCTCGCGAGAGCGGTCATTCACAAGTGCCCAGTTGACTCCATTGCCCACCGACAGCAATTCTAGCACCGCGATTTCGACGCGCAACGAACAAGCAAAGTCAACGCAAGCTTAAGCTGCCGTCCACAAAACCGGCAGCAGGCCAATTAGACACGGATATAACGGAGCTCTCCATTACCCGCCCGGCATCTAAGAACCCTGCCGTTACCTATTCCTGAAGCTGCTGGCTTTCTAATGCGGTTCAATTGAAGCGACTTGCCGGGATGCGTTTGAGCTCGTCATGACGACGCGAGGTCTCGAGGCATTCAGGAATGCTGATCTCGAAGAATTTGGAGAAAACCCGTCTTGGTTATACCCATTTTTGCGTAATCGGCACCAAGATTTTGCCGAAGACAGGCTGTCGAGCATACTACTTCAAATTGCGGTTTCTAATCGGACGCTGGATGATCAGCTTGACGACAACACAAAACTTGAAGCATTCGATAAGGGGCAGCTTCAGGATATTCGGAGCGATGCTGAAAGTTGTCGTCTCTTATTGATGTGAGCCGATCCAACCTACGTCAGATCGTGCCGAACCTTAGTGGCAACTGACTGAGCTCGCAGTCGTTCAATTCACTCGAACGACCTCGGAGCAAGCGTCACTCCCTTACCAACATCAAGCCCATGAAGACTGGTATCACTCTTTCTTTGTTTCCATGTCGCTTTACAGAGTTAGGCACCATTGCTACGTTGAATATCTATTTGCATCACGGTTGTTCGTGAATGAGAAATTTTGTTCTTAAGATATTTCTGCTAACGGCTCTCGTTCTCATTGCCGATCGACCTGCCTATGCGGAACTAAGAGTCAGTATCAAGCCGGACGCGATAACTGCCGCGAGCAGTTCGGCCGTGGTGATTGAGGCGTCCTCTCTTAGACTCGATATCACGATTGCCCGCCCTGACGTCGCGATGCATGCCGGTGATCCGGAGAAAGCGATCGCACGAATTTTGGGCGACGCACCCTTGTATGACGAGACAAGCGCGCGGCGGACACTGGCAACACATTATTCGCTTGGGCTTCGTGATCTCTCGACCCCGGCCCTCACCGCGGGCAAAAGCACTTCTGATTGGCAGCGGCATCCAAACCTTTTCCAGGTCGTTGACGGAATTACGAAGCATCGCTGGCGGGGAGAAAAAGACGGAGGACCACCGTTAGGTCCTCCGCCGGACATTGTGTTTGTAATCGAATTGGACTTGCCCACAGCATTGCTTGTCGAAAAAGCGCTGGATGACGCGTCCGCCCAAGTCATCGCGGAAAATGCACCTATCTCGATTGTCGGTTTCCACAGATTGGCGCGTGGCTGGATGCAGCGCGCGATGAATGCCGCGCGGGTGGAGGAGGTTCACATTTCCAGCGATGGCCGCTTTATCAATCATCCTGTTGCGCCAACAGCTCGGACTGCATTGGGATGGTTGTATCAGGCAACACTGGATCTGACGTCACGCGACACGTTGGCCGCCCGAGCCAATGTCATGAGCGGTTGTAACCTGTCTGTGGCAAACTTGGTAACGCGGCTGGTTCCCGATCCGGATTCTGTGCGTAGTAGCAACCCGATCGAGATCTTTTACCAAGACATGATTGGTCGCGACTTATCGCAGTTCCGTACGCTCGTTTGGCTTTCCTCCGCCGCCCGCGACGGCACTGTTGCGGGTTGGGTTGCGGAGCATGCGTCCCGCGCCGGAATATTCATCGCGCCTGATTTGCTGATCCAATTCGGCGTGGCTTTGGTCGCAGGCCCGATCGCTGGATGGTCTGACTACCGGACCGCGCTCGCAAATGGCCGCATCGATCCAATCGTTAGCGATGTGTATCATTGTGCGGGCATTTTGAGAGCACGTGGCCATACGATGCTCAGCGCGTCCATTTTTGAGCGATCATTGGGCTATCGTGCTGCGCAGGACGCGCTGATCAAAAAGGCAGGGGCCGGTAATCCATACCCCAGGTTCTTTTCTGCCGCAGAAGCGGTTACGAAGCTCCTCGGTATCGGGATGGTCGATCCATTGGAGTTGCACGACGCCGATCAATTCAAAGCGCTCTTTGACACGGTCGATGAGGTTTTTGTTGATGAGGATTGTGCCGGACTCACGGGCGCTGAAAGCCTCATGGTAAGTCGCCGTGCCCGGCAGATTTTACAAACAATCAACTGGGAACTGTATCACAACGTCAATCTCCCCATCATCACCTATCTTCTGACGGAGGAGCGCTATTCTCGGCCATTTCAATTGCGTGATCCGGTTTCGGAAAGAACCATAACACGAGATATGCATCCCATGTTCTCGGGGATGCGCGATACACCGTTGCCTTTCGATTTGCGGATGGTCTTGGCGGAACAAGGCTACATAAGAGATCGCCTGCCTGAGTTGATCGACATTGGCAGCGCGGAGGGCCGGGGCATAACGGCTGAGCTGACGAGAACGCAGCAGGCGCTGTACTGTCTGCAAACCTCGCTGATCCTTCGGAGTGAGCAGGACCAAAGTCATAGGGATTATCTGTCGAAGACGAAAACCTATTTGAACGCTGCTCTGGAGGCGGGATTGTTCGATCCCGAAGAGAGGGTCTTTGGAAATTACTGGTGGAGAGTGGCCACAGGCTCCGCAATGGTGATGATCGTCCATGGGCGGAGTGAAAACGAATTCGTTGACTACTTGCGCACTTTGATGGCTCTGCAGTCACGGGTCGCTCCAGAGGCTGCGGCTGCGGTTCTCAAGCCTGGTGATTTGGAACGTGTCGATGCATTGATGCGGCAGGAAAGGGGTAGCCTTAGTCCAGCAGACGTTCAGGAGGTGCGTCGCGCTGCACGCATCCTGTTGTCTCCAACGTTCGGCGAGGACCTGTTCTGGGGATGCTCAGGCCTGCCTGACCAATCGGTTATCCAAAACCCCATGGGAAAACAGGACCGCGCACTGACGGTAAGGTCCTCCGGCGGTATGTCGTTAGTTTTAGCTCTGGAACTCGGGCAGGGTGGAGCTCTCGACGCGGATGCATCTCCCGACGCAAGCAATCCTGGCGTCTGTCCGGCCATCAATTCTCGTCGGGAACGGCTGGCCTCTTGGGTAATGCGGGGAGAGGACAGCCCGATCACATCGTATTGGACAGAAAGCAAGCACATCGTCGTGTTTGATGGAGGACAGAGGCTCAGGTCTCTGATCGGGACGTTGGCACCCTATTTGCGTGTCCAGAGAACGGCGGGTGCGCCTCTGTCTCTCGAGGCAGACTGGGTTCTTGACCGCGTTGCGGAAGCACGTGAGCGCCAAGCGGGTTTTGAGCGCCGTCTGACACTCCTAAGGAT
Source organism: Primorskyibacter flagellatus (assembly GCF_048268605.1). Lineage (NCBI taxonomy): Bacteria > Pseudomonadati > Pseudomonadota > Alphaproteobacteria > Rhodobacterales > Roseobacteraceae > Primorskyibacter > Primorskyibacter flagellatus. The sequence goes on along the minus strand of NZ_JBLWVF010000005.1, from coordinate 9,450 downwards.
GCTGGAGCCCTACAATGACGATGAACTCGGCGCTCTGGGCATCGCGGCAGCCGAGTTTCGCGCATTGGCCGAAAGGGTGCGCCAGGCCCGGCCCAATTTAAGTAGCAGCCTTGGCGAGGATGGCGACAAGGATGCGTATTCCGAGCTTTACGGTGCTGCTGGTACCGACAGTTTTCTGCGCGACTTCGAAGTCCCTTTGGAGGACCTTTTTGATTTCTTAGAAAATTCATGGGCTGCAGGCAGCGATGGCCCGAATCCAGTCCGCCTACCAGAAGATCGCTTCGCGAAGAACGATTTCTTTCTCACACCAAGCACAACGGCACCCCAAGGGGGAGTTGGACTGGGCGACAAGTTCCTTGGAGGGATGAGTGTTGGCGGTGTGGTTGGATTGTCTTTAGAAGATGCAGGGACCTTCGCTGATGGATCCCGCCGTCTTGCAGGGACCCTGTCAGTTCGACTACCTGAACTGCGCTCTCCGGGGCCAGCCGGTGCCACCGCGGACTGCGACATAGTCAACACCACCTACTCTTTGACCGGTGAGGTCGAGACAACAGGTTCAGAATGCGTTCCCAATTCTATTTTGGGCGATCAAGATACCGCGACAGCAGCCGATTTGGCGTCGCTAGGCGTGCGCTTCACACGTCTGAAGCTGCCTGATGATTGCGATGCAGCTGACTTGGCCGAGTGTTGGCTGCTTCTCGAGGAAATCGACGATGTCGACACCATCAGGCCCAATCAACAGACACTCACAGATACGTTGCGCCGTTTGGGCATGCCGCGGTTCGTGTCTTTTTCTTTGGACGAGGTGGTGTTTGGGGATGATCGATCGACACGTGACATTGGATTGATCGGAGATCTCACCGTTGCCAATGTCCCCTTAGGGCAAGTCAATCTGAAGCTCAGGGAAAACGGAGAATGGCAGGAGTTGTTCCCGAAACTCATTGAGGCCGCTGAGACGAAGATAAATGAGAATATGTCGCAAAAACTGGCCGAAATCGAGGCTTTCATGGCTAGCCTGCGCTTGCCGGCAGATCCCGGAAGCTATGCGGAGGCACCGGTTCGGTTCGGCCCCGTTCTAACCGCCGACGGTAGCCCAGATATAGCGATTGCACTTGACTGGGAACGCCCATCATTAGGTTTCCGAGCACTCTACGAGCTGAGCGCTCGTTTACCGGATGAACCCGCTGCGTCTGCCGTAGCGGTTCGCGCGGGGGTTGAGCTAAGCCTCGGTGCAACCGGTTTGGAAATGCAGCGGATTGTCTTTGCAACTCCAGGGATGGAGGATGTCAACAAACGGATTGCGGGTCTGTTCTCCGACGTTTCCGAAGCGTTGGGTGGGTCTATCGACGTCGCTCCTGAAGTTCGAGGTGGCGATCTTCATCTGCGCCTCGCTTTTCAAAAGGAAATCGAGGGCTGTCCGATTGAGGCGGCGGCTTCCATTCCGTTCCAAGACTTGTTCGCCGATAGCTCGGAAGCTGCTCTGCGAGAGGCAGCCGATGCGGTTCTAGCCCAGGCGACCACTTGTCTGGCGGAACCTTTGACAGCGGCGGTTGATACCGCTCTTCAGTCACAAACACTGGATGTACTCGGCGTACCTTTTGTTGTCTCATCAGGTGCCTCTGCGATCCAAGAGGCGATTGACGGACAGCTCCCACTGGTTTTCACGTTGGCCGATGGGGCAACGGGGGAGGGAGCACCATTAGGTGTTTGTACGGGTCTTCCAGCACGGTCTGTGGAGGGAATACGTCTGAAAGCGGATTCCGGTCTCAAACTTGATTTCCGGCAAATGCAAGACAACGACCAGAACACCCTGGGTCGGATGCTCTCGTGCCGCATAGAAACCGTGACGCCGGAGGCTTTGAGGCCGCACTTCGAACTACGTGGACTAGCTGTCGGGCATGACCTGGTTGCGGCGGACTTGGCGCTTAAAGATCTGCCCATGGTGGGCACGGTCGTTTTGCCACGGCAGAATTTTCTGCACTTGGATCGTGACATTGGAGACCTGCTCATCGACGCGCTTGGTGCTGCAGCGAGCCAGGCCCTCACGGAAAGAATCGAGAAGCAGGTTTCCGAACTCGAGGTTCCCGGTATTGGCAAAGTCTCAATGGTCGCGGGAACGATGGCCCTCGATCTATTTGGCCCAACGCCGAGCTTGACCGCGGATATCCGGATAGAAGCCTACGGGATAGCCATTCCCGGCAGTCTTGAACTAAGGCTGGATCGGGGCTTGGATGCCATGCGTATCCAGATCGATGAGGATGCCGCAATGACGGCGGCAGTAGAGGGAGCCGTGGCGAAACTCCTCGATTTTGTTCCGGAAGACACAGTAAAAATCGAGAACCCGCGTTTTGGCCGACTTGATGATCTGGGACGTGAATGGGGCCTGGTGTTCGGTGTTAAGGCGGAAGTCCCGATAGAGCCTGGCCTGATCGTCGGCGCCAGTCGCGTTGTCATCAGTGAAGGGGGCGTCAAACTTGGCGAGAAGATCACCGGAGGTGTATCGACACCGATCTATCTGGGGATAGTGGCTCTGTCGAAGACACTGATCAGCCTCTACACCGGTGAGGATGGCGGCAAATCAGGTATCGAGATCGGTGCAGATTTGACTGTTTTTGAGCCGCAGCTCGCTCATCTCATCAAACTGCGTGCATTGCTGGACCTCAGCGAGATCGACAAGCCAAAGTTCACCGCGACCGGCAATCTGGTCGTTCTGAGCGCATTAGAGATTTTCAAGTCCAAGGGGGTCCTGGACTTATCGCAGGTTCGGGCGACCTTGGATGCGGAAACCACGGATGCAATCCGCGACATTTTGGATTTCAGAATTGCTCTGGACTTAGATGGAGGGGAACAGCGGTTCTTAGCCAAGTCGCAACTCGGCGTGCTGGGAATCGACCTGTCTCGCACTGACGTAGCGTTTTGTGTCAAAGCTTGCGGTGATGGGTCTGAAAGAGAACACCTCGCCGAGGTCACGGTGGAAGAAAACTTGCTTATTGGCAAAGGACTTATGCACGCCGTTACCGATCTTGACTTCAAGGACCCCCAGATAGGGGCAGGAATTGGTCTCAATCTGTTTGGTTGGAAACCGGGAAGTGCCCGTTTTGACGCCGATCTAAGACGTGTGCAAGTAGCCTTAAAGTTCCTGGGCATTAAAGTGAAAGCGGTCACGCCATCGATTGAAACGATGACCCCACAATACCTGATCGATCTGTTAAAGGCGCTTTTCGACATTAGTCTGGAAGACCTTCTAAAGATCGATCCGACCGATATCTCTATCTCGGTGATGTCGGGTGATGGGTCAACACAGAGTGTGCACGAAGGTGACGCGGATTCTGAGGCATCCGCCCAAGCAGATAACGGTCAAGATAATCCAGGTGACAACGTAGGGACGGGCACAACACCGGCAGACCTCGAAGAAACGGGTAGCCCTCCTCCAGAAGGAGATGGCCGCGGCGCGCCTGAGCAGACTCCTTGGGGCCAAACAGTGTTCGCAAACATCTGCGAAAAAGTGATTGGGACTCCTGGTTTAAATACCATTTCGGACGAGCTTGATGCCCGCTTTTTTGTTCATTCCGTGCGCGAGCAGGCGGAGATTGTTCCGGCTTTCCGCTGGCCCATAGAACCACCCGGCAAGAGCTGGCCATGGTGGCGACTCTATACAGAGAGTTCCACCGCAGAATTGTGCCAACTGGTCGGAAGTGCGTATCAATTACATAAGACAATCGTCGGCACAGACCGCCGCTACGCCTCATGGCGACGTTGCGACAGCCTGGAACCCCCCTCGTTCAGCTACACCCCAATTGCAGGAGTTGCGCCCGGCCAAACGCGAAGCGAGCCGCTTGAAGGTGCTATCAACCTTTCTACGCATCTGGCGTGTGCCGAGGTTGACGGCTGGTCTTTGGCGATCTGGGGGGATTGGTTTTATGAACAGGCCACGGAAGGGTCACCATCTCGCTATTTGATCGCTCCTCGTTGCCCGTCGGGTGATGTCCTTGAGAAGGCAATCGCTGCGTCGCCCGAGATCGCTACGCTTTGCCAGGACGCCGGTCTTTTGAAAGTTGTGCCTGGAGATGCTGGAAGTGGATATCCGGTACCTGACCTTGTCTCCGCTGAGCGGGTTTATCAGCTGACGGTCACCGGATTGGCACCTTTGGTTGAAGGTCACGGCGAGCAACGAAACATGAAACTGGAAACCTCCTTTAGCGTTCCGGATGTAGTAGGCAGTGAAGACAGAGTTTACAGTGTTGAGCCATGGACTGAACGAAACGCTGCCGGAGAGTTGTTGAATTGGCATCTAATGATGCGCAATCGAGCTGCGGAGGGGCGAGTGGACGTCATTCCGCTTGTACTGACAGCGAATGATCCACTGATGAGATACTCCGCCCGTCCAAAAATCCTGGCCAAGGTGCTCGGTTTCTGGCTTGCCAATGGTCGGCGGCCCGAGATCCTTTCGCCTCCCAATGACCACTATCTCGTACTTGGAACCAGTGGTGACCAAGCTGCACGGAGCGAACGACAACTTTGGCTTTGGCAAGCTGGGCCTGAAACTGCGCTAATCGAAAGGGAAATAGAGTTTCCACTGCAACTCCCTGCAAATGGAGGATTTTTGCGAATGTCTGCTGGTGCCACACCGGCCAAAGAGATCATCCTCGATAGTGTCTGGGAGGAAGTTCGTCGGTTACCGCCCTCCAAGATGGGGTGGAAAGTTGTCGCCGGGATCGACCCGCGCAAGGGCACTCAAAGCTGGGCATTCTATGATCTCGATGCCAACGGAGAGCCAGGTCAAACCATCCATCTACTTTTAGACCGGGTTGTCTCCAAGAACCTTGCCATCGACGTTCTGTGGAATGCGACGTTCGCCGAGAATGAAACAGTGGTCGAAACTGCGGAAATGCGCGCCACGAGACGCCGTTGCACAACTCGGGGAGAGATTTCCGCAGCACTCGGCTCTGTTCAAGTCCCCCCTCGCGATGCTGAGGCAATGCTGGCAGAGGGCGCGGTCGACCTCGCGCTAACTGATCCACCAGGCTTCGATCGAACCTACCGGGGCCTTCGAGCGCTTCCAGATCCTTTAGTTCGTCTTCCTGACGATTCATGCCCGGGGGCATTCGAATGAAGTTCAATATCAGTGACCGTGTTGAGCAATTCTTGCTGTATGGCGTTTTGCCATTCGTTGCACTGTTTCTAGCATTTTGGCTAGGGCCGGGCCTCCTGCCAGTGCTGCTCGTTTTCGCATGCCCTGTGATCGCTTGGCTAGTACCACGAAAGCAATGGCTAGCACCCGATCTTGGGCTAGGTGCGTTGCCAGTTGTGGGTCTCATCGCCTTGTCATTGCTCACCGGCAGCGCAGTTTACCGATATCTGCAAGACTCAACGCAGGCGCGCCTATACAGCGCCACTGCGGAGGTCGATGTGCTTGCCGACCTGTGCGCCCGAACGCCGGGACTTGTTCAGTCTGATTGCGAGGGCCCTGCATTGGACGTGGTTCAAGGCAGCGCGCAAGGTTCGGAGCGAGGTCAGCTAAGCTGGCTGACCATTTGGTCACTGTTGCGCGAGACAAACCAATTGGACGAACGCAACTTTCCGAACCCAGGCGCCCTATTGGAGGCCGATCGGACGGATAAGGCCACCGCAATGATAATCGACTTCCTTCGTGCGAAGGAAAGGATGGAAGAGACGAGTTTTGGACTCCTTCAGTCTCTAACACGCCCATGCGGGATTGCCGGGCAAAGTGACGGCGAAGATAAAGACGTTGTACGTGCGCATGACGTTGCGCTGGAGATGGCTATCGCCTTCACTCTGGCGGACCTGCAGGACCGAACGCTTGATATCTCCCACCGAGCGCTTTCCTCTCGAGCCGATAGAGAGCACCTAGCGGGCCTTACGGACCTTCGCCTCTACGAGTTTTCCCGGAGCGATTTGGAGAAGTTGCGAAATGAAACCAACAATTTTTTCAGGTTCCGAGACCTATACCGTAAGGAAATGCCGCAGCCCTACCGAGACGAGGAACTTCTGACCGCACTTCTTTTGTCCGGCGCAGCTTATAGTGGCGATCAGATAGCGGCGGCAAATAGCTTTCTGGACTTGCGAAAGTCCGAAGACAACGGCAGCACTATCGGCAGTTATGTCCGTCTCACGGAGGAAAGCGACGAATTCGAGAACCTCTGCGCGGCAATTCTGAACAAGTCCGAAAAACCAGGCCAGGGTTCGATCACCCAAGTTTCCACCTCAGCCGCAGCCACACCCGACAGATTTGACCTCGACGATCCAGCGCAACTATTCAAGGTGCTGAAGATGCGTGAGGAAATTGCTCTTTATGTAGCAGGACGTATCCGGACCGCTGACGCCACACGCGACGAACGTTTTTGGCTGACATTGGTAACCGGATACGAGCAGTTCTCAATGATTGTGCTGTTTGTTCTGGGTCTGCTTTTCGCGCTATTTCGGTTCGTCAGTCTTGGCCTTGCCTATTTTAAGAGAGAAATTTGGTTTGCAGCAGATGGCACTTCTGTCAGTTCCCTGCTCTTTGGGCTTCGGTCCAGCCGATGGCCTCTGCGACTTATAGCGGCGATTCTCCCAGCCATAGGTTTCGTTGGAACGGTACGTGGCATCATGCTGAGCTTGACTGGGGCGGATCAGATTGTCTGGGCAACGACGATCAATGAGCGGTCCGCTGCGATCAGTGCGCTTGCAACTGATCTGGGCTTGGCATTTGCGACAACTCTAATTGCACTCGTCTTGGGCATAGTTTTGAGCTTGGTCGCCGGTGCTGAGCAACGACTGAGCGAAGTGACGGTCCTGCGTGTCTAGGATGTCTGAGCAAGTCCCAGCCCAACCGGCGGCTGAAGCCATTCGATATCCTGGTGAGGAGCCAACCGGAAATTCATTTGTGATGTCCCTTGCTGACGCGCTGACTTGCGTTTTTGGGGCTGCCATCGCTCTTTTTGTTATTTTTCTTGTGCTGGTGAAGCTCGATCCGTCGGTGACGCGAAACGAGGCGTCAGACAAGACTGAGACGGTTGCATTCGGAGATGGTTCCTTCGATGGAGCGTTCGATGGTGGACTTAGTGTTACGCTGATCTTTGCCGCACGCGATTGTCGCGAAATCTCAGGGATTCGAGTGGGGGCGGGGGCGCCCGAAGATGTCAGACACTGGATTTCTCCACAAGGACCGGGGCACGCGGCAAGAAAGTGCAGGTTCTTTGTGCATATGCCCAGCGGGTTCAGTGCGAGCGCCATTGAGTTCACGGCTCGCCGTCCTGCGCGAAACGTGGCCATGCGGGTGCTGGTTGGTAACCTCTACTCTGAGACGATCAAATTTGACATTCCGTTCAGCCCTGGACAGGGAACCGAGTCATTTGCCTCCTTGAGGCAATCTGGTGAATTCCGATTGAGCGCAGGGAATTGATCGCATGTCGATGGATGCCGAACTGGATGACTTAGATGAGGAGCCGCCTGATACGTTTGGTTTTAGTTTTGTCGATATGGTCTCCGGTGGATTTGGTGCAGCTTTTTTTTTGTTCCTAGTTTTTGCCACTCTCCCGATAGACGTTGGGGCGCCAGGCGGTGGTGGTGAACGGTTCATCCAAGTCTGGTTGACATGGCCAGGGGGCGATGAAGCCGATGTGACTTTCGAACCAATCATAGAGTACTCAAACCCAGAAGCCTCGGACTGGAGTAGTTACAGACTGACGGAAGGCCGGCTACAGCAAACCGGGCAATTTGGAAACATGAGCTACGGCACGGGGCCAAAGGCATTTTGGTCAAGTGTGTTCGGTGCTGGCTTTAGCGACGCCGGTGGTACCGCGATGAGAGCGGTGGACATAGAGACGGGTTCGGAGCGATCGGGCCTCTGGCTGCATTTCTCAGATCCGTGTCCAGGGAGATATCGGTTGCGTGTCAACCGCAACGCTGGCTTCGAAGATTTGCTTCTGTCTCGTGCAGCCGCTTCGAAGGATTACACTTACAATTTGGTGCTGGAAACATCTGGACTCGGGCGTTTGGCCATAGATGGTCTGCCACCCGGTGACGGGAGTGAATTAGCTCCACTCGTCGCGCTCAATCCAGATGCGACCGATCAAGTTGAGCGATTTGAATTCTTGATCGACGAGCCAAAAAAAGCAGATTCAGACATGGATCATTGCAAATGATCTCCAGATTGCATCATTTTGATATGGATACTGCAACATCGCAGTTCCCAAAGAGCTTATAAATTTTCTTTGGTTTATGGTCGTAACTATGGATGTCAGAACCGTTGAATTGCACTAGATACGCTGGATACCCGTCGTGGCATCCGCTAATCCTAATTTGACCACTCCGAGATATTATGATGTCAAATTTGTAGTCAATATTTGGGATTATTCCGACTCCAGATGCAGTACTACCCGATAGGACGAAAGTTACTGCATCTTCCGAAAAAGAAATAGATGAAGCTACAAAGTTATCTCTTACGCTGTCAAGATTTACTCCAAAAAAGTCTGTGGAACCAGTTTCATAGCTTGTGCTTACAGTCTCGCTCTTGAAATCAACAAAGAAAAAGTGTTGCGATTTGACGCCGCTTTGCGGATCGAAGTCAAGAATGCGAGTTTCGACCAAGCCTTCGTAGAGTTCCTCTGCATCTGCGCTAGAAATATTCAATCCGAGGGCTGCAACCAAGGCTATCAGAGTCTTAAGGTAGTTCATCTCAAATCCTCTTCTTCCAATACAGTAGTTCAAATTTACTTGTTTCTTTGTAGGAGTTTGGCCTTCATTGGCCTCCTTTTCAGCACGAGTTTGTAAACCTGCCTGTTGGTATCATATTGATCCGTAAAAGGAAGGTTTGTAAATCAGTGACTGAGGCCGAGGTTGGCGTTCTCATCTTCCAGCGCTTTCAACTTGCAGGCATCTGATACGTCCAGCGTATCCGTCCGGTTTCCCCGCTCTGACGGGGAGATGGAGTGCCTGCTAGATGTCCACCATCGATAGTGGACATCTTGAGGTGGGCGATGGCGGGCAAGAAGGGCCAGAAGAAGCGGATCTGGTCAGACGATGAGAAGCGGTCGATCTGCGCGCAGGCGCGGGTTCCCGGTGTCTCGGTTGCGCAGGTCGCGCGGCGCTACGCGATGAACACCAACCTGATCCATAAATGGCTTCGCGACCCTCGGTTTGCACGTAAACCTCCGGCGACGGCCGTCTGATCTCAGGCTCAATCTGATGGTAAGTCCGACCTTATGTCCGACTTTATCAACCGCCCTCAAATCGAAGTTCTGTCTGCTGCCGATGGTGAACGCCGCCGGCATTGGTCGGATGATGACAAACTGCGCATTGTGGAAGAAAGCTTTATTGGCCACCGTCAGGTGACAGCCACGGCGCGGCGACACGGCATTGGCCGGTCGCTTTTGACGACTTGGCGGCGGCAGTATCGAAACGGTGAGCTTGGGTCTTCTGGCTCTGTATCGTTCGCGCCGGTGACTG